>JAQTNM010000060.1 GCA_028713875.1 Candidatus Omnitrophota bacterium
CCCTGGCTGTCTCTTCAAAGCTTATCTCCTTGATCATCGCTATCTGGCGGGCGAGCTCTTCAACGCGGGCCGGTTCATTCCTTTTACCCCGGAAGCCTTCGGGAGATAAAAACGGGGCATCGGTCTCCAGCATCAGTCTTTCTAAAGGCGCAACTTTAACCAGGCCCCTGAGATCTTCCGCTTTTTTATAGGTAATATTACAGGTAAAAGAAACGAAAAATCCCAGTTCCAGGCATTCTTTTAGAAAATCAGCATCTCCCGAGAAACAATGTATCACCGCTCTTACGGGCAGGAATGATCTCAGGATTCCCAGGATCTCCTGGCCGGCAGAGCGGCTGTGGATAACCAAAGGCAGGCCGGCGTCCTTGGCCAGCTCAACCAAAGAAACGAACAATTGCCTCTGGTTCTGCGGCCGGGAATAATTCTTGTAATAATCAAGCCCGGTCTCGCCTATGGCTACGACTTTCTCTCTTTTAGCCAGAAGCTTCAGCGCCCCCAGCATCTTCTCATCTACTTTATCGGCATCGTGGGGATGAATGCCGCAGGCAGCGTAAATAAAACCGTAGCTTTGCGCCAACTCACATGACTTTTGCGACGCGGCAAGGCCTGAGCCGATATTGACGATATATTCTATGCCGCTGTCTTTTGCGCGCCGTATAACCTGGTCTCTATCCTGGTCAAATTCGGGAAAGTCAAGATGGCAGTGCGTATCTACTAACATAGGTATCGGGCATTAAGCCTTAGGTCTTGGATGACAGGTCTATACGCGGGAATAACGGCTTTCCTTTATTAATTTTATCGGAACCTAATTGCGCCTTTATAGACTCTGCGGTCCGCGGCATAAAAGCCGATAATTCTTTGGAAGATTCCCTTATCACTTCTACCAATAAACGTATGAAGGCTTTCAGTTCTTCGGTTTTATTTTCTTTGGCCAGGTTCCAGGGCTTGGTCTCTTCTACATATTTATTGGCCATATTTATCAATCCCCATATCTTCTCCAGCGGCAGGCTGAAATCGCACTCTCCGCTTAAAGAAGCATCAACCGCCTGATGCAACGTTTTAATTATGCTCTTTATTTTTTCTCCCCGTGCATTGAGCTTTATATCCTGTATTTTCTTATCCGCCAGGGGGATATCCCCCCGGTAATACTTCTCTATCATTGTAAGCACCCGATAAACCAGGTTTCCTAAATCGTTGGCCAGGTCTGCGTTAAAACGCTTAATGAGTGCGCCCTCAGAGAAATTTCCGTCCAGGCCGAAAGGCACATCCCGCAATAAGAAATACCTGTAGACATCTATGCCGAATTTATTCACTATATCAATAGGGTTGACGACATTGCCGCGCGACTTGGACATCTTATCTTCGCCTATCATCCACCAGCCGTGGGCGAATATGGTTTTTGGCATTTCAATATCCAGGGCCTTGAGGATGATCGGCCAATATATCGCATGCTGCCTTAAGATGTCTTTACCGATCAAATGCAACTCGGCAGGCCACCATTTCGAATGATATTTGTCTTTATCGTCGAATTCTCCGACTGCGCTGATGTAATTTATAAGCGCGTCAAACCAGACATAAGTAACGTGGCCCGGGGCAAAGGGCAGCGGTATGCCCCAGTTGAGGCGCTCTTTCGGCCGGGATATGCAAAGGTCGGAAAGGGTATTAATCTGAAGGAACTTCAGGACCTCGTTTTGCCTTGTCGAAGGCAGGATAAATTTAGCATTCTCCGGTTTATTGATATATTCAATAAGCCACTTTTGATATTTCTCTAATTTGAAGAAATAATTTTTCTCCGCTATTTTTTCTACCGGCCTCTTACAGTCAGGGCAAAGCTGGTTTTCTACCTGCGATTGGAGCCAGAAAGTCTCGCAGGGAGTGCAGTAAAGGCCCTCATATTTATCCTCGTATATATCCCCTTTCCTGTGGAGTATATCCAGGACTTTCTGGACGGTCCGGATATGCCGGTCTTCTGTCGTGCGGATGAAATCATCATACGATATATCAAGAGCCTTCCAGAGCTCCTTGAATTGCACCACCACCTTATCCACGAATTCCTGCGGGCTTAACTTTGCCTCGTCTGAAGCCTTCTGTATCTTCTGGCCGTGCTCATCGGTTCCGGTTAAAAACCAGACATTCTCCTTGCCTAATATCTGCCGGTTATAACGCGCCAGCGTATCGGCGGCGATACAGGTATAAGAATGCCCTATATGCGGAGAGGCATTCACGTAATATATGGGAGTGGTTATATAGAACTTTTTCTTCATTATGATTTGTAATTTATTTCAATGATCCCTCCGGATTCCAGTTCCACTGTGGCAGAGCGCTTAAACACATTGACGCTTAAGACTTTGCCCTTTCCTTCCGGAGTATGCACGCGCTCGCCTTCGCGGGGCAGGCCTTTGGATAAAATCTTATAGGTCTCGTATTCAAAATTAAGGCAGCACATAAGCCGGCCGCATAATCCCGATATCTTCGGCGGATTTAAAGGCAGTCCCTCTTCCTTGGCCATCTTTATGGTCACCGGCTCAAAATCTTTTAAAAACCTTGCGCAGCAGAGTTCTCTGCCGCAGGGGCCGAAGCCTCCGAAGAGCTTAGCCTCATCCCTGACTCCGATCTGGCGCAATTCTATCCGGGCTTTGAAAATCTTGGCCAGGTCCTTGACCAGATCCCGGAAGTCCACCCGGCCTGAGGCGGTAAAATAAAAGACGATCTTTGAGCGGTCAAAGGAATATTCCGCGTGCACCAGCTTCATGTCTAATTTATGCTCGTCTATTTTTTTAATACAGGAGCAGAATGCCTCCTTGGCTTTAGTCCTATTATCGCGTATCTGCTTTAAATCGTTTTCGCCGGCGATACGCACCAGTCTTTTCAGGGATTCTTTGGACTTGGAGCCCTGGGGGTCATCTTTAGGAGAAATGACCTGGCCGTAATCCAGCCCGCGGTCATGCTCGACAATTATATATTCACCTTCCTTGACGTTTAATTCCCCGACATCGCAAAAATAGGCCTGTCCTGAATCCCTCAACCTTACCAGAATGTTTTTTTCCATAAAACAAATCCTGCCTTTGGCGTTTAGTGCCTGTTTTATCCCGCACTATGTGCGGGATTTTCCGTTATCTATTTTTTACAAGACTGCTTTCAGGTTAGACAGCAGCAGCTTGGGGTTTATGTTCTGTTCCAGATACAGGAACGCATCCGAAATAAACCTGATTATTTCGTTAAGCGCCGGGTAAGAATAAAGCCCCATTGACCGCAGCAGTTCCTGCCTGCGGTCAAAATTAATCAGCTCTGAGTGAGACAGCCCTATCTTCAGCAGATATACGTCCCTGAACCAGGTTGCCGCTACATTCAGATAGCGGCGCAACTCTTCCCTATCCAGACCCTTGCGGTAATCCGCGCTGCCCTTACGCAAAATGAGCTCGTCTATGATCTTATTTTTCTCTTTCAATAAACCCGCGTCTTTTAAACTTAAAGCCTGGCCTATCCTGCCTTCGCAGAAATAAGCCAGGAAATGCGCCAGATCCTCATGGCAGGAATATTCTCTTTTCATCAGGTCCTTAAGAGCGCTCCTTTTAAAGGGATAGAATTTTATGATTTTGCAACGCGAGATGATCGTTTTAAATAACAGGCTGGGTTTGGAGGTAACCAGGATGATGAGGCTGTCCTGCGGCGGCTCCTCCAGCGTCTTTAAAAGCGCGTTGGATGCCTCGGGCGTCAGGTTATGGGCATCGTTTATGATACAGACTTTTTCCCTTGCCTCATAAGCCTTAAGATTTATCTCTTTTTGCATCCTGCGGATATCCTCTATGCTGATGGCGCTGGAATCCGTATCGGCGGCTCCGGCGGAAACATCAATGATATGCACGTCAGGATGCTGGCTTTTTTCTATCTTAAGGCAGGAGGCGCAAGCGTCGCAGCAATCCCCGCTCTCTTGGAGACAGTTCAGCGTTTTAGCCAACGTCTTTGCGCTCAGGAACTTACCTACCCCTTGCGGCCCGGTAAACAGATAACTCTGAGCAGCGCCTTTATCGTGCAGGTAATTCTGCAGTATGTTTATGGCCTGTTCCTGGCCTTTGATATCCTGAAAAGACATCTTTAATGCCTGTTTAAAAAATTATCCGTTATCCTGCGTATGTCTTCCTGGGTGATGCGCTTATCTTCCCGGATCTTGACTATTTTTATTCTCCGCGGCTGCCTGGCTGCCAGCTCCAGGTATCCGTTCCTTACCCTGGTATGATAATTAAGGGACCTTTTTTCTATGCGGTCCTTTATCCCGTGGCGGTATTTAAGCCCGTCTCTGACAGGCAGGTCCAGGAATATGGTCAAATCCGGTTTTATGCCGGCGGTGGCAAAATCTCCGATACATTTTATCGTTTTGATATCTATCCCTAAGCCGTAGCCCTGGTAGGCAAGCGTGGAATCTAAAAATCTGTCGCAAATGACGAGTTTGCCGCCTAGCAATGCCGGACGGATGACCTTGTCAACCAACTGTGAGCGCGCTGCCATATAAAGCAGGGTTTCGCAGACAGGCTGCATGGATGTATTTTTGGCATCCAGCAGGATATCCCTGATCTTCTCGCTTATCTTTGTGCCGCCGGGCTCGCGCAGGTAAATGACTTTATAGCCTTTATCCTTGAGGTATTGGTAAAGGAGACGGGACTGCGTGCTCTTGCCGCTTCCCTCGGAACCCTCAAATGTAATGAATTTGCCTTTCATAGTTTTATGTGAATTTTAGGTTTTGCTTCCGGCTGCTGAAAATTTTCGCCGTGTGCTACGGTTTACTTCGTCGCTCCGGGTAGCCTTTCGACACGCACTGTCCTATGCTCCTCGTAAAACCTTGCACACTCTTTGTTTAAAGCTATATGCCGAAAATTTTCTAATGCAGCCTCCAGCAATAACCTAAAATTCTATAAATAGATGTAAACTACAATTTCCTTCGCCAAGTCGTTGTACCGTCTTTGGAATCCTCTAAAATAACACCTTTACCTTCCAGCTCTTTTCTTATTCTATCGGCCTCTTTGAAATAACCTCTTTTGCGCGCTTTATTTCTTTCATCTATCTTAGCTGCAATCCCCGAATCTAATTCTTCCTTAATATTCAGCGAGAGACCCAAAATAGAACATAGTTCTTTAATTTTCTGTTCTGCCGCATTTGCTATCTTTGCACCATCAACATCATTTATATGACCATCAAGAAATTTATGAGTATTGCTTATAAGATCGAAAATTGCAGCGAGTGCGCCAGGAGTATGAAAATTATCATCCATCGCTTCTATAAAATTATTCTCACAATGTTTTATAAAATCGGTTGTTTTAAGATCTTTGGTCCGGCATGCTTTTCTTAGCTTTTCTATTCTAGAGAACAATATCTCAAAGCTCTGCCTATTTTTCTCTTCTTCCTTCATCTTATCCCATGAAAAATCTACGGGACTGCCATAATTAGCCCGCAGGAAGAATAATTTTAATACATCAGCAGGGTATTTTAATATATCTTCAACTGTAATAAAATTCCCGAGGGATTTGGCCATTTTCTGGCCGTTGATGGTAAGTAGGCCGTGATGGATCCAGTATCTGGCAAATTTGCAGCCGGCGCCTTCGGATTGGGCGATCTCGTTCTCATGGTGCGGAAAGATCAAATCTATCCCCCCGCCGTGAATGTCAAATTCACTCCCCAGGATATCAGAACTCATTACCGAACACTCTATGTGCCAGCCGGGCCTGCCCCTTCCCCAGGGGCTCTCCCAGGATGGCTCATTTTCTTTTGCGGATTTCCAGAGCGCAAAATCCAGGGGGTCATTTTTATTTCCTGTAGGAGAAACCCTTGCTCCGGCTTCCATCTTATCCAGCGCCTGGTTGGATAATTTTCCGTAATTCTTTGCCTTGGTAATATCGAAATAAACATCTGCGCCTGCCGGATAAGCTGCGCCTTTATCGATAAGGCCTTTTATGAATCCGATCATCTTGCCGATATATTCGCTGGCCTTTGGCTCAATGATATCCGAGCTATCGCTTCCTATGCCCAGTTCTTTTAATGCCTCATGATATGCATCAAGGTATTTAACCGCTACCTTTTTAACAGCGATATTTATATCTTCGCCTTTAAACTCCGTGCGGGCTTTTTCAATGATCTTGTCGTCAACGTCGGTTACGTTCCTGACGAATTTTACTTTATAGCCTTTATAGATCAGATAGCGCCTTATCACGTCAAATATATATGCGCTGCGGGCGTGTCCTATATGCGGGACATCATAAACCGTGGGCCCGCAGACGTACATCTTGATCTCTTGCGGGTTTAGCGGCTGGAAAATCTCTTTTTTCCTGGTAAGGGAATTATATATGGAAATAGACATGCGCTATTTATTCTCTAATTTCTCGATCCGCTTTTCCAGCTCTTCCACCGTCTGCATTATCGGGTCGATGATGTGTATATGGTCAAGGTCAACGTCTATCTTTTTGCCGTCCTGCTTGGTGATCCTTCCCGGCACTCCCACGACGGTAGAATTCGGCGGAACGTCTTTGATGACTACGGCATTGGCGCCTATGTAGGAGTTATCTCCGACGGTTATATTGCCCAGGACCTTTGCTCCCCCTCCTATGACTACGTTATTTCCGGTAGTAGGGTGCCTCTTGCCTTTCACGATCCCGGTACCCCCCAATGTCACGCCCTGGTATAAAAGCACGTTATCGCCGATAACCGCGGTCTCTCCTATGACCACTCCCATGCCGTGGTCGATGAACAGACCTTTGCCGATCTTGGCGCCCGGATGTATCTCGATGCCCGTCATAAAGCGGCTGAGCTGGCTGATCAGACGCGCCAGAAAACGCATCTTTATATTATGGAAAAAATGGGCAACGCGGTGGGAAATCAAAGCATGCAGGCCGTGATAAAGTAAAAGTATTTCCAGATAACTGCTGGCTGCCGGGTCTTTGGCTTTAGCTTGTCTGATCTCGTTACGGAATAATACCGCGATGACGATAAATTTTAAGATCATTAAACCTATGATAAAAAACAGGACTTTAAGGCAGATCGTCATTTTAATCCCCCTTCAATGAGCGCATGATTTACGAACACGATAGTGTGAGTAAATCATTTGCGCGAATTGACGCTGACTATCACATAAGCGGCAATGGCTTCTTTCCTCCCCGTCTCACCCAGCCCATCGCCGGTCTTGGCCTTTATCCCTACGGCATCTTCTTCGATATTTAAAGCTGCGGCTATCGTTTTGCGCATTTCTTTCTTAAAAGGCGCAAGGTTAGGTTCCTGCGCTACTATAACAGCATCTATGTTGTTAACGTAAAAACCTTTTTCTTTTATCAGGTTGTTTACTTGCTCCAGCAGCTTGAGGCTGGAAATACCTTGATACCTGAGGTCGGTGTCGGGAAAATGTTCGCCGATATCCCCCAGAGACAGGGCGCCTAAAAGTGCGTCACAGAGGGCGTGCAAAAGCACATCCGCGTCAGAATGCCCCAGCAGCCCTTTAAGGTGTGGGATTTGGATACCACCCAGGAAGAGCTTGCGCCCTTCGGATAAACGGTGGACATCATAACCAAAGCCGACCCTGTATTCCATCTTAAAATTTTTTGTTTTTCAGTATCCCCGAAGCAATAAAAGCGTCCTGCGGGGTGGTAATCTTGATATTGAAATGTGAGCCGCGCACGATGCCGACTTTCTTTCCTATCTTCTCTACCAAAGAGGAATCGTCAGTCACATCGTGATTGCCGAATTTTTTGTAAGCCCGGAGAATCAAGCCGGTTTTAAAAACCTGCGGGGTCTGTATCTCCCAGAGATTGCTGCGCTTTATGGTTTTATTCACCAAAGCTGCGACTGCCGGGTTACTCCCCTCGATTCTCTTTGCCTGCTTGACGGTAAAGCTGACCGGTACCCCGCTTATAGCTGAGCCGTATTTCTTTGCCGCCTTTATCACTGAAGAAATAATATTTTTATCTATAAAAGGCCGGGCTGCGTCATGGATAAGGACGTAATCCGCTGACGGATCCAGGGCTTTCAACCCCTTCCTTACCGAATCCTGGCGCCGCAGGCCTCCCAGGACCACGTCTTTGACCTTAGTTATACGGTATTCTTTTATCTTTCGGATTACGTTCTTCTTATTTAAAGGATTTACCGCTACGATAATATCTTTAATATAAGGGTGCCTGTTTAAAGCCAATAGACTGTAGATCAGAATAGGCTTGGAGCCTATCCTGAATAATGGCTTTGAAACCCCGGGATTGAACCTTGAGCCCTTTCCTGCAGCAAGGACAATTGCCGTTACGTGCATGCTA
>JAQTNM010000061.1 GCA_028713875.1 Candidatus Omnitrophota bacterium
TACCTGGCTGCAAAGAAAAATTTTATCTACGGCATGACCGTATTATTCAGCTTTGCCTACGGCATGGGCCTGGTGTTGATCCTGGCAGGGACATTCGGCTCTATCCTGGTTAAGCTTCCGAGGTCCGGGAAATGGCTGACGTATATAAAAAGGGCGGGTGCCCTGGTACTGATAGGGGCGGGATTATTTTTTATATTTACAGGAATAAGGAGAATCTAAGCTTATGAAGATCAAAAACTGGTTAGGCATAACAGCGGTAATTATTATTTGTTTTACTCAAACTGCATTTAGCGCAGAAAAGAAGCTCGCCCCCGATTTTACCCTCAAGGATTTAGCCCAGAAGAATTTTACCTTAAATGACTATATAAATAAGCAGCCGGTGCTGTTATTCTTCTGGACTACCTGGTGCCCTTTTTGCAGGGAGGAATTAAAAATACTTAAAGAGAAATATGCCGAGCTTGCAAAAGACGGCCTGGAACTTGCGGCGATCAATGCCGGGGAATCTTCCCTCAAAGTGGAAAGATTTACCAAGGATTATAATCTGCCTTTCCGCGTACTGCTGGATAAAGATTATGCCGTATCCAATGCCTTTGATGTCCTAGGCGTGCCCACGTATATACTGATTGATAAGAAAGGCTACATACGTCTCGTCGAGCACTCTTTCCCTAAAGAAAAATATAAAAGCATAATTGCAGAATAAGGCATGGATAAAAAACTTTCTCTATTGGTGGACCTGTATGAGCTGACCATGGCGCAGGGTTACTTCATATACAGGAAAGATGCTTTGGCGACTTTTGACCTCTTCGTGCGCCAGTTGCCTGCGAACCGTTCATACCTGGTTGCCGCAGGGCTCCGGGATATACTCTCCTACATCAAAAATCTTAAATTTAACCCGGAAGATACCGGCTATCTTAGAAGCCGCGAGATCTTCTCGGAGGATTTTTTAAATTATCTGGCCGGGTTTAAATTTGGCGGCGATATCTGGGCTATGCCGGAAGGAACGGTATTTTTTGCCGATGAGCCGGTTGTACGCGTAACCGCCCCGCTTATTCAGGCCCAGATAATAGAGAGTTTTCTCCTGAACACGGTGAATTTACAGTCTATGATCGCCAGTAAGGCCAGCCGCGTGGTCTGGGCGGCAAAGGGGAGAAAGGTCTTTGATTTTTCATTGCGCAGGACTCACGGGGCTGAGGCAGCAGTAAAGGTGAGCCGTTCTTCCTATATGTGCGGCTGCGCAGGCACATCCACGGTCTTGGCCGGTAAATTATACGGCATCCCCGTGGTAGGCACGATGGCCCATTCTTTCGTGATGTCTTTTAAACAGGAGCTGGACAGTTTTCTGGCTTACGCGACTACTTTTCCCAAACGCACCATTCTTCTGGTAGATACATATAACACCAGAAAAGGGATCGAGAACGCCGTAACCATTGGTTTATACCTTAAAGAAAAAAAATACCGGCTGCAGGGCATAAGGCTGGACAGCGGCGATATCGTATATTGGTCAAAAATAGCCAGAAAAATGCTGGACAGGGCAGGCCTTGGCTATGTTGAAATAGTAGCCAGCGGTAACCTTGATGAATTCAAAATAAGAGACCTGCTTAAGCGCGGCGCCTGCCTGGATAGTTTTGGGGTAGGTACGAATATGGGCACCAGCATTGATGCCCCGTCTTTAGACGTAATATACAAGATAAGCGAGATTACCGACGAAGAAGGTAATTTCCTGCCCACCATGAAATTAAGCTCAAGAAAAGTCACTTATCCGGGCAGGAAGCAGGTTTTCAGGATCCAGGATAGAAAGGGTAGTTTTGTTAAAGATATCCTGGCTTTGGAAAAAGAAAAGATCAAGGGTAAACCTCTATTGGTAAAGGTAATAGATAAAGGACGGGTAGTTTATAAGGACCCGCCTTTGGAGAGTATCAGGGGTTTTGTCCGCGCAGGCCTTAACAATTTCCCGGAACAGCTTAAAAATATAAATAGCAGATATAAATACCCGGTTGTCATCAGCCCGGGGCTGGCTAAGTTACGCAAAGACGTGTCCGGGCAGCTGAAAAAAAGACAATAAAATGGATAAGAAAATAGAAGATTTGTTTGCGAATTGGCGCAGGAGGAACATCCAGGGGCTATATTGCGCAAATAAGGCAGAGGCAGTAAATGAGATTTTGCGCATGATTCCGCTTTCGGCTACCGTGGGTATTTCCGGCTCGGTTAGTTTGGATGAGCTTGCCGCCGTAAAAGCGCTTGAATCCAGGGGCAATAAAGTTTTCAATCAGTATCAGCCGGGCTTAAGCAGGCAAGAGAGTCTCAAGATAAGGAGAGAGGGGGCGGCGGCAGATTGTTATTTGACCGGGGTCAATGCCATTTCCCAAAATGGCGAGCTGGTTTTTTTTAGCGCTTTCGGCAACCGCACCGCCGGGATCTCCTCTGCAGAAAATGTAATCGTGGTTTCAGGGGTCAATAAGCTTACGCCTGACATTAACAGCGCGCTTAAGCGCAGCCGGGAATACGCTGCTCCGCTTAACTGCAAACGGCTCAAATACAATACCCCTTGTTTTGCCGAAGGCGTATGCCATGAAGATATCTGCCGTTTTCCGGAGTATAAAAGGATGTGCTGTCAGGTGTTGATTATAGAGGCCGAAGCTACGCCTGATAGGTTAAAGGTAATTTTAGTTAATGAGAATTTAGGATTTTAGGCTTTGCTTCCGGCTGCTGAAAATTTTCGCCGTCTGCTTCGGTTTACTTCGTCGCTACGAGCGAGCCTTTCGACACGAACTGTCCTACGCTCCTCGTAATCCCTCGCAGACATTTGCCGAAAATTTTCTAATGCAGCCTTCAGCAGAAGCCTAAAATCATTATCATTACTGTAAACTAAAGATTTATTCAACAAAGGATAAAATAATGACAAAAATAAAGGGTTTAGTTACGGGGATAGGAAGCCTGCCGCATAAGGATGCCGGGAGCGCTTTGGACCTGGTTTTTGAATACTGCCCGCAGATACCTTTCTGGCCGCAGCTGCCTAAGCGGGATGTGCGCGAGGGGATGATCGCTCAATTCAGCGAAAATCTGCCCTGCCTCCAGGTAAGCGGGCAGGGGCTTTTTTTAAACCCCGAAGATAAAGAGAAAAAGCTGGAGGTTTTTTATGAACATATAATAGCTAATGACGCCGGGTATTTCGCTGTCAGCGCAGACTTTGCTTTAGGGTTGCACGCTTTTTACCAGAGGCTAAAAAAAACAAACTTGAAGGATATAGAGTTTATCAAGCTCCATCTAACCGGGCCGTTCAGCTTTGCCGCCGGCATAAAAGACGAAAAGGGCGTTGCCCTCTTGCATGATCCGGTATTCATGCAGGCGATCTTAAAGGGCTTAGGGATGAAGGCGCTCTGGCAGATAAACCTTTTTAGGGAATTCGGCAAAAAAATGATTTTATTCCTGGATGAGCCTTATTTAGGCTGCTTTGGTTCAGCCTATACGCCCATAAACAGGGAAGACGTAGTCAGCGCGCTTTCGGATTTGGCCAAAGACATTAAGTCCGATGACGTTCTCCTGGGCGTGCATTGTTGCGGGAATACCGACTGGTCTATTTTTACGGATGTGCCGGCCGTTGACATTATCAATTTTGACGCTTTTTCATACCTGGATAAACTGCTTCTTTATGCGGATAATTTAAGCGCGTTTTTTAAAAGGCAGGGCATCCTTTGCTGGGGGATTGCTCCGACCACTGAATTCAGCGGCAAAGAAACCCCGGATTCGCTGGTAAAAACGCTCATCTCGGGAATTGATATTTTATCTCAGAAAGGGCTGGATAAAAAATTATTATTAGAGAACCTGCTGATCAGCCCGGCTTGCGGATTAGGCACCTTGGACGTATCAAAATCTTACGCCATCTTTAAGCTCCTCTCTGAAACTTCATTATTACTTAAAAAAGCTTATTAAGATTGATACAAAAAAAACGGAGGTGCGCGATGTCCAGCTCTAAAACATCCTTATCCCTGTTTTTAATCCTCTTTTTGATCTTGCCCGCTTTAATCTTTGCCGCCGATGAATCCATCACCGTCACCACCTATTATCCTTCTCCGTACGGAGTATATAGGGAGATGAGAGCCCAGCGTATGGCAGTAGGTACTAATTATGTCCAGGGAGGCACCTACTGTTGGCCCGGAGGCTCTTCCTGCACATATACCATACCTGATGCCGCAAGCCTGGTGGTTGAGGGCAACGTCGGCATAGGGACTTCGACGCCCCAAGCCGCGCTTTCCGTTGAAACGCCGTCCGGCGGGGAGTTTTTTCGTGCGAGCCGCGCGGGGGTGGCGGAGAATTTCAGGATAACGGGACCCGCCGGCGGAGGGTATCCCATAACTTTCCAGGTGTGGAACGGAACGACTTTGTATAACACCATTTCTCTTCCCACCCAGACGGCTTACGGCGCCGGCAACGTCGGCATCGGGACGACGAGTCCGATCGGTAAATTGCAGGTTGCTGGAGCGCCTGCCGGAAATAATATTGGCGGAGGCATCATTGGCGGCACGAATTATTCACTGAGCTTACAAGGCAACCAAAATTGCAGTGCCTCGGCTTTCATATTACAGAATGCGTATACCACTCAGGGTGATTGCAGTGGGACTACGCAATACTTCAAGTGGGTGACGAGCCATGGAAGTTTTGGAAGCCGGGGTTTGGGATTCAGCTATGGTGGAAGTGGGAACGGGATTACTTTCTATGCGGATAGCGTCGCTTCTACCGCCAATACCGCTTTTACTCCGACAGCGAGGATGATAATTCAAAACGACGGTAATGTGGGCATCGGGACGACGGGGCCAACAGAAAAATTGCATATTGCAGGTGCAATCAAGTTAACAACTAATCCTACTCCGACTTTCGACGGACAGTCTGCTGTTTTTTATAATGAAAGTGGTGTCGGAGCATCAATTGCCGGTCAGAATTTTAAGTTGCGAGTTAATAGCGGTGGTACACCCATAGAGGCAGTATATGTTCAGGGAAGTTCCGGCAACGTCGGCATCTCAACCACCAACCCCCGCTACAAGTTAGACGTAATCGGAGACATCCGCGCAACCGGAAGCGTCTACTACGGGGGCACAAGCGGCGGCCTGGACGGGACTGCCTATACCAAGCCGGACTATGTCTTTTCTCCCGGCTACAACGTCATGACCATTGATGCGGTGGAAGCCTACCTCTTAAATAAAAACCACCTTCCCTGGATGACCCCCCTGAAGGATGAGAAGCAGGGCTCAATAGATATGACCCGGATGAGCTTTGAGACAGTGGAGACAACGGAGAATTTGCAGTTACAGGTAATACAGCTGAATAAGAAGCTTAAGGAGCAAGAGAGCCGGGTGCATAATCAAGAGAAAGAAATAGAATACTTAAAGGCAGAAATAGCCGGCTTGAAAGGCAAGGCCTGAAAAATAAGTTTTAAAAATAGTTTGACAAACCTCGCCAAAAAGCGTATTATATGGAAGTTAATTTTTCCCTCTTTTTCGCTTTTTTAATCTCGAGGATTTCAGGATGAAGGAAATACGCATTCACGCCCGGGCAGGACAGGGCGCAATAACTACCGCCTCACTGCTGGGCTACGCCTATTTTTTAAAAGGGATGTATCCTTATGCTGTCCCGCATTTTGGCGCTGCACGAATGGGCGCTCCCATGAATGCCTTTGTGCGCGTGGATTCAAAGCCGGTGCGGTTGCGCAGCCAGATCTATGAGCCGGATTACGTGATCATAGTCGACCCTACGCTTATGCGCGGGTTCAATTGTTTTTCCGGACTCAAAGAGAACGGCACCGCCATTATAAATAGCAAAGAAGAAAACCTGGAATTGCCCAAGCTAAAACCCGGCCAGAAAGCCTTTTTGGTTCCGGCTAATGAAATAGCCTTAAAGACCATAGGCCGGCCCTTAGGCAACACGGCTTTATTGGGCGGATTTTGCGCTGCCACCAATGAATTAAGCCTGGATGTCTTGTTTGAGGCGATCAAAAAGAGATTCGCGGATAAGATACAGGAAGTAAACATTGAAGCGGCAAAGCAGGGTTTTGAGTTTATAAAAAATAAGATCAAAGGATAATAACGATGTTTGGACCGTTAATCAGCAAGCCCGGCAGCAGCAGGAGCAATAAGACCGGCTCCTGGCGCATAGAGACAAAACCAAAGTTCCTGCAGAAGAATTGTATCGCCTGTAATATGTGCGTATTGGTGTGCCCGGAGGCCTGTATCCACGGCGAGGGCAAGAATACTTATACCTGCGATTATAATTTCTGCAAAGGTTGCGGCAACTGCGCCGAGATCTGTCCCAAGGCAGACATTGTGATGGTTAAAGAAGAATCCCGGGAGTAGGACTGCTTATAAAATGAAAGAATTCTTAGAAGGTTCTTTAGCGGTAGCAAAAGTGATACAGTTATGCAAGCCCGGGGTTGTTTCTGCCTACCCCATAACTCCCCAGACGCACATCGTAGAAGAGCTGGCCCAGATGGTGGCAGACGGCCACCTTAATTCCCAGTTTGTAAATGTAGAGTCGGAGCATTCCGCAGCCTCGGTTGTCCTGGGCGCAAGTGCAGCCGGGGTGCGCGTCTATACGGCTACGAGCTCCCAGGGATTGTTTTATATGGCGGAAGTGGTATTCAATATCGCCGGATTAAGGCTGCCGGTAGTGATGACCGTGGCCTGCCGCGCAATCTCCGCCCCCATCAATATCTGGAATGACCAGCAGGACGCGGTTTCCCTGCGCGACTCAGGGTGGGTTCAGTTCCATGCCGAAGATATCCAGGAGGCAATAGACCTGCACCTGATCGCTTATAGATTAGCTGAAGACAAATCCATGATGCTTCCGGTAATGGTATGTATGGACGGATTTATCCTTACCCACGGCATTGAATCCATTGATGTGCCTACTCAAGAGCAGGTAAACAAATTTCTGCCGGATTATCAACCCCTTTATAAATTAGACCCGGCAAATCCTCTGACGATGGGGCCTTTGGTTGACCCTGAATATTATATGGAGACGCGTTATGCCATTGACCAGACGCACAAAGAAGCCCTGGACCTTATCCCTAAAATAACCGCGGAGTTCTCAAAAGTATTCGGCCGCAATTACAATGGCCTTATTGAAGAGTATCTTACGAAAGACGCGGAAAGAGTTATTGTAGCCATGGGTTCGGTATGCGGTACGGCCAAGGAAGTAGTTGATGAGCTGAGGGCAAAAGGCAAAAAAGTAGGCCTCTTAAAGATTACCTCATATAGGCCTTTTCCTGCACAGAAGATATACGAAGCATTAAAGGCCGTTCCCAAGGTTGCGGTAATTGACCGGGCGCTCTCTCTGGGTTCTTATGCGCCGTTAGCCGCAGAGGTAAAAGCGGTGTTTTTCGGCAAAACCAAAAAACCCGGCAGGATAAGCAGTTTCGTAGTCGGCTTAGGCGGCCGCGACATTACCAAGGATTCCATAAAAGAGATATTCAGGCTGCTTACGACAAAAGAAAGCGCCTGTTGTGAATACATTGACCTTAAACCCGAGCTCTTAAAGGAAAATTATGAGTAAAAACCTGTTTAGTCCAGGCCACACTGCCTGCGCCGGCTGCGGGCAATCTCTGGCAGCCCGGCTGGTTATAGATGCTGCCGGGACCAATACTATCGTAGTGAATAATACCGGCTGCCTGGAAGTTTTTTCCACCAAATACCCCGAGTCCAGCTGGGAGATACCCTGGATACATTCTTTATTTGAGAACGCGGCCGCGGTTGCTTCAGGCGTGGAATCGGCATTGAAATACCTGGGCAAAAAAGACAATATTAATGTAATCGCGCAGGGAGGAGACGGCAGCAGCGCCGACATCGGGCTTCAAGCCTTATCCGGGATGCTGGAGAGAGGTCACGATATACTTTATGTCTGCTACGATAATGAGGCCTATATGAATTGCCTTAGCACTTCCTCGATGATTTTAACTAAGGAAGGCCTTAAAAAAATTACAGAAGTAAAAGTAGGCGATGAAGTTTATGCCTTTGACCAGAATACCCACCAGCTGGTTCTTAAAAAATGCAGCGGGGTATTTGATAATGGCAGAAAAGAGGTATTTGAGCTCAGCACTCACCACCATTCCATAAAAGCAACGGCTAATCACCCTTTTCTGGTTTTAAAAAGAAATGGCAGGGGTAAAGAGAATAGCTTCATCTGGAAAGTGCTTGAAGATATAGAGCCTG
>JAQTNM010000062.1 GCA_028713875.1 Candidatus Omnitrophota bacterium
AGATGCGACTCGATCTGTTTAATGGTATCCAGCATCACGCCTACGATGATCAATACACCGGTGCCTCCGAAAAATGAAGCCACCAGATACGGCACTTTGAGCCAGGCCATGATAAAATCCGGGAATATAGCGATGAAGGCGATGAACAACGCCCCGGCCAGGGTGATGCGGGTCATTACATAATCCAGGAACTCCGTGGTAGATGAGCCGGGCCGGATACCCGGGATAAAACCTCCGTATTTTTTCATGTTTTCCGAAAGGTCATTGGGATTAAAGACTATGGCGGTATAGAAATAACAAAAGAATATGATCAGCAGCGCGTATACTACCGTGTACAACAGGTGCCCCCTGACCAGCCCTTGAGCGAAACGCTGGAACGAAGGGTTGGGTATGAAAGTTGCGATGGTAGCGGGGAAAAGGATTATTGATTGCGCAAAGATAATCGCGATTACCCCAGCGGTATCAACCTTCAAAGGTATATAGGTACTCTGGCCGCCGAATATTTTCCTGCCCACTATCCTGCGCGCATATTGCACCGGGATTTTTCTTTGCCCCTGGGTTATCATAATGACGGCAAACACTACGGCCACAAGCAATGCCGCCATAATCAACAGGGTGAAGGGCTGGATCTGGCGCCGGCTAGGCGAAAACGGAGAGATCAGGACAAACAGCTGGTTCAATGCCACCGGTATCCTTGAAATAATGCCTGCGGTAATAACCAGCGAAATACCGTTACCGATACCCCTCTCCTGTATCTGCTCGCCCAGCCACATGATAAAGATAGTGCCCGTAGTCAGCGTCAATACGGTCAGGATGCGGAAGCCCCATCCCGGGTAGATCACTATCTTGGCGCCTTCAAAATGTGCCGGGTTTTCCAGCCACAAGGCGATAAAGTAGGATTGTATTATGGAAAGAGCAACCGTGCCATAACGGGTATATTGATTTATTTTCTCATAACCGGCCTTGCCTTCTTTAGCCAGCTTTTCCAAGGCGGGTATTACTGCCGTAAGAAGCTGCATTATGATCGATGAGGATATGTAAGGCATGATCCCCAGCGCAAAGATGGTCAGCCTTTCCATGGCGCCGCCTGAAAACATGTTGATTATGCCAAAGAGCGCTCCGCCCTGGGTCTTGGCGATCCTTTCAAAAAACCTCGCCAGCTCTGCGCCGTCAATGCCCGGGGTAGGGATATAACAGCCTATCCGGTAAACCGCAATGAGTATGGCGGTAATGATCAGCCTTCTTTTTAGGTCCGGTATCTTGAAAGAATTAGCTAAAGCATTAAGCACTTAAAACCTCGCAAGAGCCGCCTGCGCTTCTGATCTTATCCTGGGCTTTCTTGGAAAAGGCATGCGCCTTTATAACTACGGGATTCTTGATCTCGCCGTCACTTAAAATCTTGACCGGGATATCTATATCTTTTATCAAGCCCTTTTTCTGTAACAGTTCGGGGGTAATGGTCTCTTCTTTGATCTTTTTTAAATTATCCAGGTTTAAAATCTGGAATTCCTTCTTGGATACGCTGGTAAAGCCGCGTTTGGGCATCCTGCGGATTAAGGGGGTCTGGCCGCCTTCAAACCCAGCGTAAAAATCCCTGCCTGTCCGGGAAGTCTGGCCTTTGCTTCCCCTGGTTGAAGTCTTGCCGTGGCCGGATCCGGGTCCGCGCCCAAGAATTCTTTTGCGCTTATGCGCGCCTTTTGGCACGCTAAGATTATGCAAGCCCAGGCGCGCGGGAACGGCTGCTTTTTTAGCCGCCGGTACAGCGGCAATGTTATCGGAGAGCACTTTTTTCTTTTTAATTATCATTGCGTTCCTGCGTTCCATCTTGTTCGGGTTTTGGTTGTGCCGCCTTTAAGCTCTTTATTCCTGCTACGGTCGCCTTGATGACATTTACGGGATTATTGGTCGTAAGACATTTGGTAAGTATGTCCTTGATACCCGCAGCCTCGCATATTGCTCTTACCGGGCCTGCGGCGATTACCCCCGTTCCTTCGGAGGCCGGTTTAAGCAAAACCCTGGCTGCCCCAAATTCTCCGACGACCTCATGGGGAATGGTTGAGCCTTCCATAGTTACGGTAATCAGGTCCTTCTTTGCCCTGGCCAGGCTTTTACGTATGGCGTCGGCAACCTCATTGGCTTTACAGAGCGCAAAGCCAACCCGGCCTTTTGTGTCGCCGACAACTACCAAAGCGCTAAAATGCATCTTCTTGCCGCCTTTGGTCACTTTGGCCACGCGGTTGATTGTAATAACCTTTTCAATGAATTCCGACGGGTGTTCGATCTTTAATTCGCGCATGTTAGAACTTTAATCCCCCTTTTCTTAACGCATCGGCAAAGGCCTTGATCCTGCCGTGATACAGGTAGCCTGCCCGGTCAAAGACGATTTCACCTATGCCCTTATCAAGCGCCTTTTTGGCAAAGACTTCGCCAAAAACCTCGGATGCCTTGACATTCCCCGCAGAGGACAATTTCTGCTTCATCTGTTTATCGGACGTAGAGCCGGAAAGCAATACTTTGTTCTGCGTATCGTCAATGATCTGGGCCTGCATGTTTTTTAAACTGCGGCGTACGCACAGGCGCGGCTTTTCGGGTGAGCCCTGCATGCGCATCCTGATGCGCCTGTGTCTTTTGGTCCTGAGTAATTCTTTTTTATTGTTCATGTATAGAAGCGCCTTTTATTTTGTGGTGGCCTGGGCCTTGCCTACTTTTTTCTTAACATACTCGCCGGCATAACGGACGCCTTTGCCTTTATAAGGCTCCGGCGGGTATACCGAGCGTATCTCGGCAGCGACCTGGCCAACCTTTTCTTTATCAATACCCCTTATTACGATTTGCGTAGGTTTGGGTGTCTCTATTTTTATGCCTTCAGGAATTTTAAAATTTACCGGGTGCGAAAAGCCCAACTGCATATTTAAAGTGTCCCCTTGTATCTGGGATTTAAAACCAACTCCGATTATCTCCAGCTCTTTGACATAACCCTCGGTCACCCCCTTGATCATGTTCGAGATGAGGGCACGATATAGACCATGCAGGGATTTATCTATTTTTGTATCACTTGCGCGTTTTACAAAAAGCTGGGCTTCTTTCAATTCAATGCTTATACGCTCGGATAAAACCCTGCTCGCCTTGCCTTTGGGGCCTTCTACAAATATGGAGTCATCCTTGACTTCGATCTTTACGTCTTTCGGTATAACCAACGGTTTTTTGCCTATTCGCGACATATTTTATTTCCTTACCAGATGTATCCGATAACCTCTCCGCCTATTTTCTGCTGGCGGGCCTGGGTATCGGTCATAATGCCTTTGGATGTGGATATTATCGCCAAGCCTCTTCCTCTTAAAACCGGCTTGACCTTATCGTGTTTTACATAAAGACGCAGTCCCGGACGGGATACGCGCCGAATATTGCGGATAGCGGATTCGCCGGAAAGGTATTTTAAATAAACACGGAATACACCCTGTTTTTTATCTTCAATGTGCTTAAAATTATCTATATAGTTCTCTTTTTTGAGGATCTCCAGGATAGCCTTAATCGTCCCCGATGCGGGCACATCCAGGTTATCTTTCCCTGCCATTATGGCATTGCGTATCATTGTGAAGGCATCAGCGATCAAATCTGTCCGCGACATTTCTTTTCTCCTGCTTAGGGTTACCAGCTTGCTTTCTTTACACCCGGGATCATCCCCTGCCAGACTAACTCCCGGAAGCATATTCTGCACAAGGCAAACCTGCGCAGGTAGCCTCCGGAACGGCCGCAAAGGCGGCAGCGGTTGTATTTACGGGTGGAAAACTTTGGAGCCCTCTTCCATCTTGCTATTTGTGAATTTTTAGCCATTCTTTATCCAAACCTCTTTTTATATTCCGATTCATCGACGCTAAAAGGCATACCGAATAACTTCAGCAGTTCCCTGGCCCTTTCCTTAGAGTGGGCTTTTTTAATCACGAAGGTAATATCCATACCCTGCGGCCGGCTGATCTTATCATAATCTATCTCCGGGAATATGCCCTGTTCGTTCAGACCCAGCGTGTAATTGCCTGCCTGGTCAAAAGAATCCGGCGGCACACCCCTGAAATCACGGATACGCGGCATAGCGACATTGATCAACCTGTCCATAAATTCATACATAATTGCGCGCCTTAAAGTAACCTTGCATCCTATTGGCTGGCCCTGTTTGATCTTGAAATTAGCAATGGCCTTTTTAGCGCGCCTGATCACTGGTTTCTGACCCGTGATGGTGCTTAATTCTTCCATTGCCTTCTCCAATATCTTGATGTCCTGCAGGGCTTCGCCTACGCCCATATTTACAACTATCTTCTCAAGGCAGGGCACTGCCATCTTATTCTTCAGCGAGAATTTCTGCATCATCGCCGGCATTATTTCTCTACGGTAAACCTCTAATAATCTGGGCGCCATAACTATACCGTCTCTTGGCAGGCCTTGCAAAACCTGCTCTTTGTTTTATCCTTATCCATCCTAAAACCTATGCGAGAGGCCTTACTGCAATGCTTGCAGAAGAACATGAGATTGCAAATGCTGACGGGCGACTCGATCGTCACTATACCGCCTTGCTGATCCTGGCGCGTTTTTCGTTTATGTTTTTTGAATAAATTTATACCCTGGACCAATGCCCGGCCTTCTTTTTGGAATATCTTGATAATATTCCCCTTTTTGCCTTTATCCTTGCCCTTGATTACCTGGACCGTATCGCCGCGTCTTATCTTAAGCATCTCTTAGATCACCTCTGGAGCTAGCGAGATTATTTTGGTAAAATTCTTTTCTCTTAATTCTCTGGCTACCGGGCCGAATACGCGCGTCCCCTTGGGGTTTGACTGGGGATCGATAAACACTATGGCATTGCGGTCAAACCTTAATACCGAGCCGTCTATGCGCCTTATCGGGTCCTTGGTCCTTACCACCACGGCCTTGGCCACTTCCCCCTTCTTTATCGCAGCCTCGGGAGCGGATTCTTTTACGTTGACGTTGATGATATCGCCGATCCTGGCGTGGGC
This sequence comes from Candidatus Omnitrophota bacterium, assembly GCA_028713875.1. Taxonomy (GTDB): domain Bacteria; phylum Omnitrophota; class Gorgyraeia; order Gygaellales; family Profunditerraquicolaceae; genus JAQTNM01. The sequence continues at coordinate 5,010 of JAQTNM010000062.1, forward strand.
GCAGTTCTTCTTTCCCAAAACGCCTATCAGGGATGCCTTTTTGGCGCCAGTGTTATCTGCTACGTCTAAAATAGTCCGCAGTTGTATCATTTTACCTCTTCCTTGATCTCTACGTGCGGTATCTGGGCCTTCTTGATCACTTCCACAAGCCTGAAACGCTTATCCTTTGATAAGGGGCGGGTTTCCTCTATTCTCACCACATCGTCCATCTTGGCTATGCCTTTTTCGTCGTGGACCTTAAATTTGGTATGCTCCCTGATAATCCTGTTGTATTTGTGGTGCTTGGCCATTTGCAATATCCTGACGATAATGGTCTTTTGCATTTTGTCGCTTATAACCGTGCCGATATATTCTCTTCTTTTACCCATTTAATTTCTCTTTCTTTTCGTTTAGAAGCGTGCGGATACGCGCGATATCCTTCTTCACGGAAGAAAACATATGGGGCTTCTCCACGCTGCCGCTATATCGCTGCATATTCAGCTTAAACAACTCTTCCTTAAGCTCTTTTTCTTTCTGTATCAGCTCTTCCGTAGAAAGATTTCTTAATTCTTGGATTTTCATATTTAATTTATCTTAGTGCGTACGGCTGACAAATTTGGTTTTAAGCGGGAGCTTGTAGGCTGCCAGGCGGAAACACTGCCGGGCATATTCTTCGGGTACGCCTCCCAGTTCAAATACGACTTTTCCTCTTTTTATTACCGCCACCCAATGGTCAAGGTCGCCCTTACCTTTGCCCATGCGTACTTCCGCGGGCTTCTTTGTGATCGACTTATCCGGGAAAACCCTAATCCAGAGCTTTCCGCCCTTGTGTAGCTGCCGGGCAAGGATTACCCTTACGGCTTCAATCTGGGTGTTTTTAAGCCACCCGTTCTCCAGGGACTTAAGGCCGTATTCTCCGAAAGCCAGGTCTGTCCCTGTCGTGGCCAAGCCGCGCCGTGAACCACGCTGCAGCTTGCGATACTTTACTCTTTTAGGCATCATAACCATATAACAAAAACCTCGGTTTTTTAAGTTTTATGCCGGCTCAAGTCGCCTGAGGCGCCTCCTGAGGCGCTTCTGTGGCTTGGTCCTTATCCAGCAGTATATCTCCCTTATAAATCCAGGATTTGATTCCGATAAGCCCGTAAGTTGTCAGGCTTTCGGCAAAACCATAGTCAATATCCGCACGCATGGTCGAAAGAGGGATTTTACCCTGTTTAAAAGTCTCGGTGCGGGACATCTCGGCTCCGCCGAGCCTGCCTGAACAGGTAATTTTGACTCCTTTTGCGCCTGAATTCATAGCCTGTTCTATAGCGCGCTTTATTGCCCTGCGGAAAGCAACCCTTTTTTCAAGCTGCAGGGCCACGTTTTCGGCTAACAGCTGCGCATCCATAGACGGATTTTTTACTTCCTCTATATCTATTGAGACTTCCTTCTTGACTATGCCGTTCAAGTCCTCCCTTAAGCGTTCAATATCCGCTCCGTGTCGGCCGATGATTATGCCGGGCCGTGCAGTCGCTATGCGTATCTTGATCCGGTCCACTAATCTCTCTATGATAATCCTGGAAATAGCCGCCTGTTTGAATTTACTCTTGATAAATTTACGTATACGGTAATCTTCCTCAACCAGGGCGCCGTATTCCCTGGGCTTGGCAAACCATCGGCTGTGCCATGTCCGGATAAAACCCATTCTCAGCACAAAAGGATTGACTTTATGCCCCATAAATTTACTCTCCTGATTTAAGGTCTAACTCGATTCGGATATGCGCGGTTCTTTTTAAAATCGGCGCCGCCCTGCCGAAAGCCGCTGCCTTGAATCTTTTCCAGGACGGCCCGGCATCGCAGACCGCTTTGGATACATAGAGCTGTTCGGGCTTAAACCCCTTCACCTTGGCATTGGCCACGGCCGAGCGCAATATCTTGACCAGGTATTCCTTAGGCCTCTTATTTAAAGAAGCCAGTATAGCCTGCGCCTCCAAAACATCCTTGTTGCGGATAAGCTCCATTACCTGCCTGACATTTGTAGGTTTTAGTCTTATAAATTTTAATTCTGATTTTACTATCATTTAACCACTCACCAGTTACTATGTTTTTTCAAGGGCCTTTTTGGCTTTTACTCCGCCGTGTTTACGGAATATCCTGCTGGGGGCAAACTCTCCCAGCTTATGCCCGACCATATTCTCGGTGACAAAAACCGGAACATGCTTATGGCCATCGTATACGGCAAAGGTAAATCCCACAAAATCCGGGATGACGGTCGAACGCCTGGACCAGGTCATTATTGCCTGGCGGCTTCCGGAACGTCGCGCCTTATCTACTTTTTTTAAGAGTGACTCCTCTACAAAAGGTCCTTTTTTAAGCGAACGGGGCATCTTTATTTCCTTCGTTTAATAATGAACTTATCCGAATACTTGCCTTTTTTCCTGGTCTTATATCCCTTTGTGGGAATTCCCCAGGGCGTAACCGGATGCGGGTTACCTTGCCCGGACTTCCCTTCGCCGCCGCCGTGAGGATGGTCTACGGGGTTCATAGCCAGGCCTCTTACAGTCGGCCTTATCCCCAGCCATCTGCTGCGGCCGGCCTTGCCCATACTCATTGATTCGTGCTCAACATTGCTCAACTGCCCTATGGTGGCACGGCAGTCTAAATTTACCAATCTCACCTCGCCTGAAGGAAGCCGGATATGAGCAAATTCGCCTTCTTTAGCCATAATCTGGGCGTAACTACCTGCGCTTCTGACTATCTGTCCGCCTTTGCCCTTGAATAACTCCAGATTATGGATCATAGTGCCGGAGGGGATATGTCTGATAAGAAGACAGTTGCCGTTTTTTATTTCTGCATCCTTCTGATTTGAAGAAATGATCTCATCCCCTACGTTTAAACCCAGCGGCGCCAGTATATAGCTTTTCTTTTTATCCGGGTATTCGATAAGTGCAAGGCGGCTGGAACGGTTTGGGTCGTATTCAATACTTAAAACCTTTGCCGGCACATCCAAGAGATCTCTCCTGAAGTCAACGATGCGCAGCATCCTCTTGTGCCCCCCGCCCCGGTGCCTGACTGTTATGCGACCTTTGGTATTCCTGCCTCCGGTTTTCTTCAAGGGCATAACCAGGGAT
>JAQTNM010000063.1 GCA_028713875.1 Candidatus Omnitrophota bacterium
CATATGAGCTTTTAAGCAAGGCAAAGGAGCTTTCTAAGAAACTTTCCGTTGAGGTAAGCGGCGTACTCATCGGCAACGACCTGGATGAGCACCTGGATGAGCTGATCTGGCACGGAGCGGATAATATCTACCTGGTGGAAGCCCCGGAGATAGCCAATTTCCAGGATGAGCCGTATTCCAAGATTTTAGTTAAACTCATCCAAAAATATAAACCCGAGATCCTGCTTTGCGGAGCTACTTCCATAGGCAGGTCTTTGATCTCCCGCGTGGCTATTACTCTCAAAGCGGGGCTGACCGCGGATTGCACCGGATTAGACATAGAGCCGGGCAAAAAGATACTGCTGCAGACCCGTCCGGCATTCGGCGGTAACATTATGGCGACAATTATTTCCCCCAATCACCGTCCGCAGATGGCCACAGTCAGGCATAAAGTAATGCCCATTACTCCTCCTGACAAAGGCCGCAAAGGAAAGATCATCAGGGAAAAATTTGATATTTCTTTATACGCGTCACGGGCCAAATTACTGGACATAGTAGAGGAAATAGAGACGCTGGTGAATTTATCCGAAGCCGATATCATCGTATCGGGAGGCCGCGGGATGAAAGGTGCGGAAAACTTCAAGCTTTTGGAAGAGCTTGCCCATGCATTAGGAGCGGCAGTAGGCTCATCGCGCGCGGCAGTGGACAGCGGCTGGATGCCTTATTCGCACCAGGTGGGCCAGACCGGAAGGACCGTTTCCCCAAAGCTCTATATTGCCTGCGGCATATCCGGACAAATACAGCATTTAGTGGGTATGCAGTCTTCAAAAGTCATCGTTGCCATCAATAAAGACCCGGAAGCGCCTATATTCAAGGTTGCCACTTATGGCATCGTAGGCGATCTTTTTGAGATCATTCCTGCCTTAACCAGGAAGTTTAAAGAAATCCTCAATAAATAAGCATGCTCGATAGATCCATCCGTATATTGGATTTCGACGCCAGCATCCCCAAACAGAAGAGGCTCCTCTCCGAACACAAAAACAATATCCTGGACCTGCGGGAATTAGGCGCAAAGGCACGTTACTGGGCCAGCGCAAGCGTGCGCTCGGCTGTGGAAAAACGCATCAAAGATTCAGCCGCCAGCGCCGTCACCTTCCTGGGCTCAGGGGACTTCCACCACATTACGGAACTTTTAATCAGCCGGTTTGATGAGCCGATGTCGGTTATCGTGTTTGATTTCCATCCGGACTGGGACAGGCTTTCCTGGCGTTTTGCCTGCGGTTCCTGGGTTAATCAGGTTTTAAGAAAAAAGAACGTCTCAAGGGTCATTCTGATAGGCCCCTCCTCGCGGGACCTGTCAACTTTGAGCATACAGAGCGGCAATTTGAGCGCGTTGAAGGATAGTCGGCTTCAGATATACCCCTATTCACACCCGCCTTCGTTGGTTTTTTTAAGAAAAATCCCGCAGAATGCATCAACCAGGACCGAAAGCGGAGTTTTCTTCAGCAGGATTTACTGGGACGAGCTGAAAAATAAAAAAACCGGGGATTTTTTTCAAGGCCTTATTCAGGGCCTGCCTGACAAAAAAGTTTACGTTTCAATAGATAAAGATTGCTTAAGGAATGAGTTTGCGCTGACGAACTGGGAGGAAGGGGTGTTTTCCCTGGAAGACCTTTTAGGCATGTTAAAACTGATAAAACAGAACTCGGATATCGTCGGCCTGGACATAACCGGGGATTATTCCCCCGCGGAAGTAGAGGGGGCCTTTAAAAAATTCGTTTCGTATTTAGATCACCCCAGGGATATCAAGGCCAATACAGTTCCCGAATCTGTTGTAACCGCGGTAAACGAGAAAACGAACCTGGCGCTCATGGAATTACTTAATTCTTCGGCATAAAAAAGGCCTGTTTATGGCAGAACAGAGTTATGTTTATATAATCATCGGCGCGGGATTAGCCGGGGCATCGGCTATAGAAGGCATCCGCCAGCATGATAAAAACAAAAGAGTGCTCCTGGTTGGCCGGGAAAAATTCCTGCCTTATGACCGGCCGCCGCTTTCAAAGAAACTATGGTCTGGACAGCAGCAGGTCAAAGATATATTCCTCCATCCCCGTGGTTTCTACGAAGACAGCGGCATTGATTTATTGCTTGACTGCCGCATAACAGAGATTGACCGCCGGCATAAACTTATTCGCGATGAAAAAGGAACGCAATACCGTTATGAAAAACTGCTTTTAGCCACCGGCGGAAGGCCGCGCCGCCTGGATGTGCCGGGAGGAGAACTAGAGGGGGTATGTTATTACCGTTATCTCGGAGATTACCTGGAGATACGGCGCCAGGCAGGAAGAGGAAAATCCGCAGTAGTCATCGGAGGCGGATTTATCGGCTCCGAAATTGCCGCTGCTTTGAAGATGAACAATACGGACGTCACCATGGTCTTTCCTGAAAAATATATCTGCAGCCGCGTATTCCCCGATTATCTGGGGGAGTCTATGCAAGAGCGTTATACGCAAAGGGGGATCAAGGTATTAAATGAGGATAGGCCCGTATCCTTGGCCAAAAAGGCAGATAAATTCATAACGCGCACCCAGAACTCCGGAGAGATTGTTTCCGATATGGTCATCGTAGGCATAGGCATTGCCCCGGATATTCAGCTGGCAGAGGCAGCCGGACTAAAGACCGGTAACGGCATCGTAGTAAATGACCGTCTTCAGACATCCGATCCGGATATTTATGCTGCGGGAGATAATGCTTTTTTCCCTTACCCTTTATCAGGTAAACTTATGCGTATAGAGCACTGGGATAACGCGGTTAAGCAGGGCAAATTGGCCGGTATGAATATGGCAGAGGTTAACCAGGTTTTTAGAGACCTGCCGTATTTTTTCTCCGACCTTTTTGAATTCGGGTACGAAGCTGTGGGAGAAATAGACGCGAAGATGCCTGCCTTTGCCGACTGGCAGGAAGAAAACTCAAAGGGCGTTATTTATTACCTGAGTGAACGCAGGGTCAAGGGGATAATGCTGTGCAATGTCTGGAAAAAGGCCAGGATTGCACAGGAGGTAATCAGGAAAAACGAAGAGATAGAAGCTAAAAGCCTGCGCGGCCTTATAGGCTAAAATAAAACTCAAGATTAGACGAAAGGAGATAATGATGAATAAGAATGCAGCGGTATTCATAACCGGTATTACCCTGGCATTTTTTACTTTAGGATGCCAGAGCGCTAAAACCAATGCTGTAGAAGGGGCGGTGATAGGCGGACTTATCGGTGCCGGCGCCGGAGGGATAATCGGCCACCAAAGCCATCATGGAGCAGAAGGCGCGGGGATAGGCCTGGCTGCCGGAGCACTTACCGGCGCGATTGTGGGCAGCCAGATAGAAAAAAAGCCGGCGCAGAACACAACAACAGGCGCAACGCAGAACCCTAACCAGATGACCATCGCGCAGATAGTTGACCTTACAAAGCAAGGCGCGCATCCGGCAGTTATTGTTGACAGGATTAAGCTGACCAATTCCAAGTTCAATCTTACTGAAAATGACGTGCAGTATCTGAAACAAGAAGGGGTCAATCAACAGGTCATTGATGCAATGCGGGCAAATTAGTCCATAAAATTTCCGCCACTCAATACCCACTACCATATTCCTTATTTTCATCTTTCTGTAATATAATTATAACGCATTATGATGGTTTCATCATTATGTTAAAGAATGTCAAAGATTTCTCTTGACAAAATCAGACCTTTTCCTTATAATCTTACCTATGAAGAGCCTGATAAGCAATAACCTTATGACCATTGATGACCTGGCGGATTACCTTAAAGTGACCAGGCGCACTATTTATGAGTGGCTCAAGACCAACAAAATCCCCGCGATCAAGCTGGTGGGGCAGTGGCGTTTTAAAAGAGACAAGATTGATGCCTGGTTAGACAATAAATCCCACAATTAAAAAGGAGACGGCATGTATTTTAAGAAACTGGAGCTGGTGGGCTTTAAATCATTCTGCAATAAAACAGTTTTGCATTTTGAGCCCGGGATAACCGCGGTAGTCGGACCAAACGGCTGCGGGAAATCCAATATCTTTGATTCCATACGCTGGGTTTTAGGAGAACAGTCGATCAAGGAGCTGCGCGGTTCGGATATGCAGGACGAGATCTTTAACGGCACCGATTCAAAAGAGCCGCTGGGTATGGCTGAGGTCAGCCTGACCTTTGACAATAGCCGGAAATTCTTTCCCGTGGAGCACAGCGAGGTAAGCATTACCCGCAGGATCTTCCGCTCCGGAGAAAGCGAATATCTTTTAAATAAGACGCAGGTGCGCCTTAAGGACATTTTGGAATTATTGATGGGTACGGGCATAGGCGCCGAAAGTTACTCTTTGATCCAACAGGGTAAGATAGACTTGGTCTTGAGCTCAAAACCGGAAGTCCGGCGCCTGGTTTTTGATGAGGCCTCGGGCATTACAAAATATAAATCCCAGAAAAGAGAAGCGGCCAGAAAGCTGGAAGAGACCGAGCAGAACCTTTTACGCGTAAACGACATCATTGTCGAAGTTAAACGCCAGATCGGCTCGCTTGAACGCCAGGCCAATAAAGCCAGGCGTTATAAAGAAGCATTTGAGGAATTAAAGGTAAAAGAATTGGCCTTTGCGCTCTTGAAAAAAAGCATTCTGGAAAAAGAAAAAGGCGGGATATCCGAACAGCTGAGTGCTTCCTCTGCCGAAGAATCTGCTCTGGCCGGGCTTATCCATGAGCAGGACGCCAGGATATCCGGCCATAAGGACGAGTTAAAAGCCATGGAGGACCGGCGCCTGGAAATAAAAAACAAGATTTTGACCATAGAGAACTCCAACGCCAGGGATGCCGAGCGTATCAGCTTCAACAAAGAAAAAATAGCACAGCTTAGAGAAAACGAGCAGTATCTCCGGGAACAGATAGAGCAGACTAAAAGCAGGCTGGCCCTGGATGAAGAAAAATTAAACAATGTAAAACGCGAATACGAAGCCATCAGGAAAAACATTGAAGACAGAGAGCGGCTTTTAAAAGATAAGGAGAAACTGCTTGGCCAGATCACCAACGGCATAAAAACTTCGCTGGAAGCGATCGCTCAGGGTAAAAAAGACCTGCTGGATTTAGCAGTCAGAGCCACCGGCCTTAAGAACGAGATTTCCGACGCCGGAGCCAAAGAACAGGTATTGCAGGCACGCAAGAAAAGGCTTCAAGTAGAGAAGGCCAAAATCAACGAAGAAAAGACGCAGACGCAGGCCGGACTGAGCGCAATAGAAGAAGAGCTGGCTTGCCTGGAAACAGAATTCCACGAATTAAGCGCAAAATTATCGGACACAAAACAGGAGCTGGATGCGCATACGCTGGATTTGAACAAGCGTAAAGACAGCCTCAGGGAATTGGAGCTGCGCAGGACATCCCTGCAATCCCAGAAGGATTTCTTAGAGCAATTAAAATTGAAATACGAGGACATCAATGAATCCATGAATGCCGTTGTATATACGGACAGTCTCCCCCGGGAAATGACAGGGGGGCTGGTGATAAAGATCAGGGATCAGAAGCAGCTTAGCCAGGAGGAAAAGGGGCCTGATCAATTCGCTAATTTTAGATTATCGGGAGAAGCAAAGCCCATAGACCTGGACACGCAAAATATCGCCCAGAAGATCGGGCAAATAGAGCAGGATATAGACACCCTGAAGCAGGAGATGACCGCAAGCCAGGAGCGCATAGCGCAGCTTGGCAGCGCTATCCTGGAACAGGAGGATAACCTGCATACGCAGGAAAGAAACCTGATCAATAAAAAATCAAATCATCAATCGGCACTGGAACAGTTTAACAAGATCAAGGAAGAGGAGGAAATAGTCGCTCTGGAACTGGAAGACCTGGATATCCAGGCATCGGTATTGACGCAGAAATTAGCGCAGCTTGGGTCTGACTTTGCGGCGCTGGAAGAAAAACAGCGCTTAACCGAGGCCGGGATCCACAAAGAGCAGGAGAGCATTGAAACCAGCTCCCAGTTAAAAGAAGAGACGGTGGTTATCATAACCCAGACCAAGACCGAAATAGAAGCGCTCTCCAGGCGCATTGATTCTGACAGCGAAACGCTAAAGATACTGGAAGATACCTATGAGCAGGATAAGAGCGCGCTGGCTAACCTTAACCGTCAGCTTCAAGAATCAGACGCCAAGTGCGTCATTTTGGCTTCGGAGATCAGCGAACTGGAGGTAAAGATCGTCACGGAAAAATCAGACGCCCAGAAGCAAATCTCCGAACTTAAGGGCCTGGAACTGGAGTATCAGCGCGCATCAGGCGCCTGGATTGACGTAATAAAGAAAATAGAGGATGACCGCAAAAAGCTGGACGGTTTAAAAAACCGCTTATATGAGTTGCAGATGCGGTCTAAGGATGTGGAATTCAAATACGCTAGTATCAAAGACAGGCTCATGCAGGCCTACAAGATTGATCTGGATAACTGCGATGCCCAAGCCCGGGAGCCCGGCGATGAAAATACCTTAGCCGCGGATATATCAAGGCTCAAAGAAAAGGTTGAATCTTACGGTACGGTCAACCTGGTAGCGATAGAAGAGTATGATGAGTTAAAGCAGCGTTATGATTTTTTAGCCCAGCAGCACCAGGACCTTACTTGCGCGAAAGAATCGCTGCATGATGCGATACTAAAGATTAACCGCACTACCAGAAAGATGTTCCTGGATACGTTTGAACAGGTGCGCCAGGAATTCCGCAATTATTTCAAGCTCCTGTTCAACGGGGGAGATGCCCAGCTTTTCCTGATAGACGAACAGGACCCGCTTGAATCCGGCATTGAGATCATCTGCCGGCCTCCGGGCAAGAAACTGCAGAACGTGCTCTTGCTTTCCGGAGGGGAGAAATCTATGTCGGCTATCGCGCTGATCTTTGCGATATTCAAGGTTAAGCCCGCTCCTTTCTGTGTCCTGGACGAGATAGACGCCGCTCTTGATGAGGCTAACGTTGACAGGTACAGCCGCCTGTTGCAGGAATTTGCCAGGACTTCGCAGTTCATCGTTATCACCCATAACAAGAAAACCATAGCCAATGCCGACGTGATGTACGGCATTACAATGGAGGAATCCGGCATATCTAAGATCGTCTCGGTAAAATTTGCCAAAAACAAAGATTGGGACGGGGATAAAGATAAGGAACCGGAAGTGGCAGAGGCGAACGTTTAATTTATCAGGGGATCAGGTAACAGCAGGTATTGTTTTTGCCCTTATGCTTTGCTTCATAGAGGGCCTTATCAGAGAAGGTAATCAGCTCAGGGGCGCAAGAGCCGTCTTGCGGAAAAGAAGACAGCCCGATGCTTACGGTAAGCTTCTTGTGCGGAAGTATCTCTTCGTGGATAAAGGGATGTTTTTCGCAATCCTGGCGCAGCCGCTCCGCAATCAAAAATGCCTCATTTTTATCGGTCTGGGGCAAAATAATCGTAAATTCCTCTCCGCCGTAACGGCACAGATAATCCATTTTACGGGAGTGATTTTTGAGAAAAGCCGCCAGGTCCTTCAATATGCGGTCTCCTGCCTGATGGCCGAGACTGTCGTTATAGATTTTGAAGTCATCTATATCCAGCATGACCAGGCTCAAAGGGCTCTTAGTGGCCTTGGCCTTCTCTATTTCTTCCTGCAGCAGATATTGAAAATAACCGTGGTTCCAGAGGCTGGTAAGGGAATCCGTGTGGCTTGAGATGACGGTCTTTTCATAAAGCTGCGAGTTTTCTATTGCCAGCCCTGCCTGGTTAGCCAGCATTATAAGCATGTGTATGTCGTCCTTGGTAATCGGCTTTTTGGTGATAAAATTATCTGCCAGGATTATGCCGTTTACCTTATCTTTGGCTTTCAGGGGCACCACAACCAGTTCCTCGCTTTTTAAAAGCTGGATAACCGCATCAGCCCTGTAATTCTGCACAGTCTCCCTGGTAAGATGTAAAGGCATGCCGTCCATGACGCTTAAAGCAAGCAAACCTCCCTGTTCATGGAGGGGCATTTTTAAGCGTTTTACCTGCTGGGTAAACCCGCCTTCCGCTGAGGTATTGGAAAATTTATAGGCATTG
>JAQTNM010000064.1 GCA_028713875.1 Candidatus Omnitrophota bacterium
CTATACGGCAAGCCACTACGCCATCCCTGACGTCGCTGGCTGAAGGATGCCGCAGATGCTCGGACGGCGTAACATAACAGAGAAAATCTGCCCCGCAGCCCGCTGCCAGGGCCCCTCCTATCGCCGAGCTGATATGGTCATAGCCCGGCGCCACATCCGTAACCAGCGGCCCCAGTACATAGAAAGGAGCCTGATGGCAGATAATCTTTTGAAGATGGACATTCTTTTTTATCTGGTCTAAAGGCACATGCCCCGGGCCTTCGATCATTACCTGGACGTTGCGCTTACGTGCCCGCAGCGCAAGGCCGCCTAGAATTTTAAGTTCGGATATCTGTGCCGGATCAGTGGCATCTAAAACTGAGCCCGGCCTTAAGCCGTCGCCCAGGCTCAGGGTGACGTCGTATTTATAGGCAATATCAAGTATCCGGTCAAAGTGCTCATAAAACGGGTTTTCTTTTTTATGCTGTTTTATCCAGGCCGCCAATATAGCTCCCCCGCGGGAAACTATGCCTAAGGTCCTGCGGCTCTTTTTTAAAACCTCAAGGCTGGCGCGGGTCACCCCGGCATGAATGGTAAAAAAATCCACCCCTTCTTTTGCCTGGGCCCCTAAAACATCCAGCATATCCCGGGAATCGAATGCCAGCAAGTCTCTTTTTCTTGCGTGTGCATTTACTGCTATTTCATAAACCGGGACAGTCCCCACGGGTACCGTAGATACGTTTAATATTTTTTGCCTTATCCCGGCAATGTCCCCCCCCACGCTTAAATCCATTACCGCGTCCGCGCCGTGTTTAATGGCCACTTTCAACTTATTTAACTCAACTCCGATGCCTGATTTATCGGTAGAGGTGCCTATGTTCGCATTTACCTTGGTACGCAGGCCAAACCCTATGCCGCAGGGTTTCCTAATACGGTGGTTTTTGTTTGCAGGTATAACTACGCGTCCCTGTCTGATATAATTGCGCAGTAAAACCGGACTTAAGCCCTCGCCGGAAGCGATATTTTTCATTAACGGGGTGGATATCTTCTTTTTTGCGTATTCTAGTTGTGTCATTTTAATGCAATAAATTTGAGAGTTCCTTCGTGGAAAGAGAAACGTCTTTTCCGCCGCAGACGGCGCTGCAGACCGCAATTCTGTCCGCACCGTATGCGCGGACGCACGCCAGGTTATCTTCATTTAGCCCGCCCAGGACAAAAAACGGTATCTCCACGCTCTTCCTTATTCTTCTAATCAGGCCTAAGCCCTTAGGATGCAATGCGGGCTTTGTGATGCTTCTGAATATAGGGCCTACGCCTATGTAATCTGCGCCTTGCTTTTGGGCACTCTTTGCCTGAGCAACGCTCCTGCAGGAGATCCCGATGATCTTATCCTTGCCCAATATACGCCTGGCTATGCCCACGGAATGATCGTCCTGGCCAAGGTGCACGCCGTCGGCATCAGAGATCTTGGCGATATCGAGATAATCGTTGACTATAAATATTGTTTTTTTACCGGAGAGCTCCTTGCGGATAGCGTAAGCCGCCCTTAAGACCGACCCCCTGGCAGACTCCTTATCCCGCAGCTGGACCAAGTCGGCTCCTGAATCCGCGGCCTCTTTTACAGTTACTGCCGGGGATCTGGCGGTACAGGCTTTTTTATCTATGATTACATAAAGGCGCGAGCCTCTTAATAATCTTTTTTTCGATTTCATAAATACCATATCTTATCTTTTTGAAGCCGGCTGCTGTCCTGGCATCGCCGAGTTTCGCAAACTCCTCCAACACCCTTAACGATTCCTTCACGCGCTGCATGTTAGCTAAAAAAATATCCCGGTAATCTTTACGGATAAGTTCAGCCCCAAGGTTGAACCTGCCTACGTCAGAGCGGCTCTGTCTTTTGCTTATCAGGGATTCCTTTGCGGGAAAACCGTCAAGCAGGGAATCAATCTTATGCCTTATCCTTTTAAGGCTGGCGGTAAAGCTGCGGCTGTTGAGGATAAAACGCGCTATTTCCTCGCAGACCCTTAAACCCTCTTTGGCGCGGTTTATATTTGCGTCGAGAATGCGGTAAGCGTTAATCTGTCTTCCGAAACCTTTTCGCAATTGTCTTTATCAAATTGGTGGTGGAGCGTCCGGGCTCAAGCTTGACCGTAGCAACCTTTCCGCCATGGCTTAAAACGAAATCCGCCCCCGCTATCTTCCCTATATTCCAGTCCGAGCCCTTTATCAGCACGTCCGGCTTAAGGGTCTTTATGATTTCCAACGGGGTATCCTGGTCAAACAAAATTACATAATCTACGCTCTCCAGCGCAGCGATTATCCTGAGCCTGTCTTTTTCTCCGAGGATGGGCCGGTCTTGCCCTTTTATTCTCCTGACCGAATCATCGCTGTTTAAACCCACTACCAGGATGTCGCCTTTTCTTTTGGCATCTTCCAGGTATTTCGTATGCCCGTAATGCAGAAGGTCAAAGCACCCGTTGGTAAATACGATCTTTTTCCGCCGGCTTTTTAGGCTGGAAATTATTCTTTTGAGTTCCCGCAGGCCCTTTATTTTTGCTCCTGAAAAAGAGTCTGCTCTATGATCTCGCATACCGCATGGCCTATGGTTATATGCGCTTCCTGGATCCTGGCTGTAACGTTGGAAGGCACAAGCAATGAAACATCGGCAAGCTTGGCCAGGTCTCCCCCGTCGCCGCCGCTAAGCGCTATGGTCTTAAGCCCCATTTTTTTGGCCTGTTTTATGCCGCAGGCCACATTTTTGGCTTTGCCGCTGGTGGATATGCCAATGACCAGGTCGTTCTTGCCTGCCAATGCCTCAACCTGTTTTGCAAAGACAAACTCATAGCCGTAATCATTGGCTACGGCAGTCAAAATGGAAGTATTGGTAGTCAGGGCTATGGCAGGAAGACCCGCCCTGTCCTTCTTGAACCTGCCTACAAGTTCAGCAGCAATATGCTGGCTGTCGCTGGCTGAGCCGCCGTTGCCGAAGAGAATGACCTTGCCGCCCCTTTTAAGGCAATCTATGGCTAATTCCGTAATTTCCACGATCTGGCCCAAAGAGCTGCGTAATATCTCTTCTTTAACCTGGATACTCTCCAAAAAAATATCTCTTATTTTATCTCTCATAATGACCGCCTTTCGGTTATCCGAAAAAGACCCTGGCGATATTGTATAATTCCGGATCGACGGTCTTCAGCGCCTTAACCGCCTCCTCCAGAGCTACGTCGATAATTTTGTTCCCGGAAAGGGCCGCCATCCTGCCGAATTTCTTATTCGTTACCAGCTCCACTGCCTTTACCCCGAACCTGGTGCCCAGGACCCGGTCAAAAGCCGTTGGCGAGCCTCCGCGCTGGATATGACCCAGGACGCTGACCCTGGTTTCATAACCGGTGCGTTTTTCTATTTCCGCGGCCAGGTTCTCTCCGATACCTCCCAGCCTGACATGGCCAAAATCATCCAGTTTATGTTCCTGGGTAACAAAGGTGCCTTCTTTGAATTGCGCGCCCTCTGCCACAACCACAATGCTGAATGTCTTCCCACGGGCATGCCTCTTTTTTATTATCGCGCATACTTCCTCTATATCAATGGGTATCTCCGGTATCAGGATCACATCTGCCCCTCCGGCTATGCCTGACTCAATGGCGATCCAGCCGGCATGCCTGCCCATCACTTCCGCTACGATAATACGGTGGTGGCTTTCCGCAGTAGTATGCAGCCTGTCGATGCATTCCATCGCCACATTAAGGGCGGTATCAAAACCGAAGGTATAATCCGTGCAGGAAAGATCGTTGTCTATTGTTTTCGGCACGCCTACTATATTGGGTATGCCGTCCTCGGTCAATTTGTAGGCGACACCCAGCGTATCTTCGCCTCCCGTAGCAATCAACGCATGCAGCCCCAGGTTCTTATAATTATCTTTTAATTTTTGCAAGTCTCCCTGCTGTTTATAAGGATTAGTGCGGCTTGTGCCTAAAATTGTCCCGCCTTTAGGAAGTATCCCGGAAACCGAATTCAGGTCCAAGGGCATGGTATCATTTTCAATCAGACCCTTCCAACCATTCTTAATGCCCAGGACTTCGTAGCCCTCGCTTATCCCTTTTCTGACTACCGCCCTGATCACTGAATTCAAACCGGGGCAATCTCCGCCTCCGGTAAGCACTGCAATCCTTGCCATGTCTTTCCTCCTTATGCGCTGCCGTATCCTGAGAAAGGAATACTCGCCTGTTCCTTATCGCCTTCTTTTCTTTTCCTGTCCTTTTCTTCAATCGCGGCGATTTTAGCGATATGAATCCTGACTACAATAGCCTCTTCCACGCCCAATACCTCCTGTATTTTGGACCTGGTGATATCCTGTAACCGGCTGGTTAATTCCGGGATGTTTGCCTCTGATTTCAAGGTGACCCTCAAATCCACTACGATCCCTTTCTTGGTAGCTATTACATCCGGCCTTAATTCCTTTATTTCGGGGATAATGCCCGCCAGCTTCCTGATAAGGTCTTCCACCGCAGAAAGCGCCACCGTCACCTCTCCGGAAGACGTGGCAAAGGCGATGGTTTTTTCCCGTTGAAAACGGTTTAAGATCAGCTGCGCAAAAGAAGAGCTGATCACCATCAGTAAAATCCCGGAAAGGACGATAATGACCTTGGCATAAAAACTATCGTGGATGGAAAGCAAAAGATTGTTGATGTCCTGCGGTTGTATCAGGCCGAGAGACAGGGCTACCACAAATACGATCAATGCTAATCCGATAAAGATTATAAAGCTGGCGTAAAATAAAACCATGATAGCTCTCATTTATTCCCCCTTTTCTATGCCCTGGATATTTATATTGATCTCTCTTAAAGACAGGTTCGTCATTTTTTCCAGCGCATTGCGCACGTTATCCTGGGCGCCGGCGGCTATTTCGGGGATGCTAAATCCGTATTTTACGACCAGGGGGATTTCAATCCTGACCTCGCCGTTCTTGTCGATATCCACCCGGATGGCTGAATTAGTTTTTTTCCCCAGAAGTGCCAGCATCCCGCTTTTAAAATCTTGACCTATGCGTTTTACGCCTTCGATTTCTGCCGCCGCTATCGCGGCGACAGAAACGATCACGTTCTTATGTATCCTGACGGTCCCCAAATCTGTATAGGATTCTTCTTTATTCATAGTCCTGAGCGCCCTCTTCCTTTAACATCTCCTGGACAAAATGCGTGGAAATGTCCCCTTTTAAAAATGACGCGTTCTCAAGCAAACTCAGATGAAACGGTATGGTGGTCTTAATGGGAGCTATGGCGAATTCGTTTAAAGCCCGCTGCATGATCCTGATGGCTTCCTGGCGGTTTTTCCCGCAAGTTATGACTTTGGCAACCAGCGAGTCATAGTACGGCGAGATCTCATATCCGGGATAGATATGCGTATCTATGCGCACCCCCGGTCCTCCCGGCAGGTTGAGCGTTTCGATCTTCCCGGGGCAAGGCATAAAATTATTCTCGTAATCTTCGGCATTTATGCGGCATTCCATTGCCCAGCCTTCTATGTGCACGTCATCCTGCTGCAGGCGCAGTTTTTCTCCGCAGGCAATGCGGATCTGTTCTTTTATCAGGTCTATGCCGGTGACCATCTCGGTGACCGGGTGTTCAACCTGGATCCTGGTGTTCATTTCCATAAAATAGAACTTGCCGTTTGGCTCAAGCAGGAATTCAACGGTCCCGGCGCTGACGTAATTTACCGATTTGACCGCCTTGACCGCGGCCTCTCCGATGCGTTTACGCAGCTTCTTATCCACGGCGCCGGAAGGAGACTCCTCCAGCAGCTTCTGGTGCCGCCTCTGAATACTGCAGTCTCTTTCTCCAAGATAGAGGGTGTGTCCGTGTTTATCAGCCAAAACCTGTATTTCTACATGCCTGGGTTTTTCTACATACTTCTCAATATAAACATTGGCGTTGCCGAAATTGGCCTCGGCTTCCTGCTGGGCGGTCATAATGCTGGAAACCAGCCTTATATCGTTATGGCAGATGCGCATGCCCTTTCCGCCTCCGCCTGCCGCTGCCTTGATGATCACGGGATAGCCTATTTTCTTGGCAGTCTTGATCGCTTCTTCTTTATTCTTAATAGCTGCCGCACTCCCCGGGACTATAGGCAAGCCGGCTTTTTGCATGGTGGAACGGGCGGCCATTTTATCGCCCATAAGCCTGATGTTATCCGGTGTAGGCCCGATAAAAGCTATCTGACATGACTGGCATATTTCGGCAAAATGCGGGTTTTCCGCCAGAAACCCGTATCCGGGATGGATGGCTTCTACGTCAGTGATTTCTGCAGCGCTGATAATGGCGGGGATGTTTAAATAACTGTTGGAGCTGGCCGGACCTCCGATGCAGATGGCCTCATCGGCAAAACGCACATGGAGGGAGCTTTTGTCGGCCTGCGAATACACTGCTACCGTGCGTATCCCCAGTTCCCGGCAGGCACGTATGATCCTAAGGGCTATTTCGCCGCGGTTTGCAATAAGTATTTTAGAGAACATCTTTTTTTAGAGGGGTTCGATGAGAAACATAGGCTGTGCGTATTCCACGGGCTCGGCATTATCAACCAGGATCTCCACGACTTTGCCTTTAATCTCGGATTTAATCTCATTCATTAATTTCATGGCTTCTATAATACAGATAACCTGGCCTGGCTCAATAACCTGGCCCGGCTCGGTAAAGGCAGGTGCTTCGGGGCTGGGGGCGCGATAAAACGTCCCTACCATGGGAGCTTTTATCTCGACGGCGCGGGAGGATGATACGCTGTCTGCCGCAGGTAATGGTAACGCCTCTTTTGACTTGCCGGCCTCCTGGATTCTTTCTTTCTCGATTATTATCTGCTCAAAGCCGCCTTGCGGCTGTGAGGCATTTTTCTTCAGGCGGATGCGCATGCCGTCTTTTTCCACTTCCAGCTCAACCAGGCTGTTGTCATTCATCAGGTTGATCATTTCTTTGATTTCCTTGATGTTCATTTATTCTCCTTCAGCTAAACCCGCTCTACGTATGCACCGGTGCGCGTATCCACCTTGACGCTATCCCCCTCATTGATAAAAAGCGGGACTTGGATACTTGCCCCTGTTTCTATCTGGGCCGGCTTGGTGCCGCTTTTAGCCGTATCTCCCCTTATGCCCGGCTCGGTGCGGGTGATCCGCACTTCGATAAAATTGGGCAAGACAACGTTCAAAAAATCATCTTTATAGAAATAAGCGCTGACTTCCAGGTTATCCTTTAAGAATTTTTTCTTATCACCTATCTGCTCGTCAGAGATAACTATTTCTTCAAAGTTATCCTGGTCCATGAAATGGTAAGTATCGCCGGAGGAGTACTGGTACTGCAATTTTCTTTCCTCTACGAAAGCTTCCTCTATCTTTTCGTCCCCTCTGAAAGTTTTTTCCTGCATACTGTTATCTTTGAGCCTGCGCATTTTTACGCGCACAAAGGCAGCGCCTTTGCCCGGCTTTACATGCTGGCACTCTACAGCCATCCATACCTGAGCGTCAACCAATATGGTCAGCCCCGATTTGATCTCATTTATTGACAGCGCCACTTATGGTCCTGGCTCCTTTCTCCGTTACTAAAACCATATCCTCTATCCTCACCCCGAGTTTCCCCGGCAGGTATACGCCCGGCTCTATGGTAAAGACCATGCCGGGCATGAGCGTATTGTTTTGTCCGCCTGATATACCGGGTAACTCGTGCACTTCCAAGCCTACCCCATGGCCAAGATGATGGCCAAAGAAAGCGCCGTATCCTCTTTGGGCCAGGTACTGGCGGGCTGCTCCGTCTATTCTGCCGGCCGGCACTCCCGGCTCTATCTGTCGGAAGGCCGCCTCTTGCGCTTGCCTGACAGCGTCGTAAACCTTTCTGGCAAGAGGAGTTATTTTACCCAAAAAGAATGTCCTTGTCAAGTCGGATTTATAGCCTTTGTAATCCACTCCCATGTCAATCAATACCATTTCATGGCTACGCAGCTTCTTCTGGGAAGTGATATGGTGGGGGTAAGCGGCGTTGGAGCC
>JAQTNM010000065.1:0-5836 GCA_028713875.1 Candidatus Omnitrophota bacterium
TTCAAAATGAATACGTCGTCTAAGCTGGCTGCAATAAAGAAAATCTCGCCTGAATAGGTATAGCTTGAGGCTTTGACTTGCTAAAATTAGAAACAAAATCTACAATGGTGAAGCCGACTATCTTCTTGCTTGCTGGATCCCTGCGTATAATAATCCCATTGTCAAGCATCTGGCATATCGCTTCCCTAGGTGCACCTTCAGACATATATAGAACATCCGCATCTTTATCGTAAGCTACTTCTATCGGAGTAAGCTCTTTTTGTTTATCCATATTACATTACCTCCCTTTACCTCATCACTTATAAATGCAGTTTTTATTTTTCTATCCGTCAAGCATGTAACAACCACTTTATATAAATTACCTCTGCAATCCCGATGATAAATCCACCTATCTTTCTTGGTCTTATCTTCAACAATTGCAACTGGATCGGATAAAGTATCTTTTATGAATGTACAAGGATCCTGTATACAATGGTCGCGTTTAATATGCTTATAAGTAGTGGGTGATAAAGAATAAATTCTTCCGTCTTTATCTTTGAAATTTAGAGGACCCGCTATTTCCTCTGGCGCAATCATTATTTCTTCGCCCATCGTGTAATTATAACATATTATCCGCTTGCTTTTAAGGGCATTTGCTAGGAAGAAAGAAAACGCTTTCTCTGTAGACAAAACACCCCGGTGCCAACACCGAGATAACCCGTATCCGTTCTGTAGCTACAGCCATTGTTTCGTAGTGTAGGTGCATTCTACCAGCCATATAGCCCTTATGTCAAGACATATTTTGCTAGTAAAACTACCTAGAAAAGAACCAATTCTGCCCTTTTCCACCCTCATAGGGGCACTCTAGGGCTAAAGTTGCCCCATGGTCGGCCATACACAGCACACTAGATCATATCTAGCCTTATCCCACCATGGCGGGAATCCATGGCAGGCGCCTAAAAGTGCATACCTATACACTGATTCAGGATGTTTGATCACGAGATGGCTTACCTCATCACCTTCTCCCGCGATACCGCAGATAATACCCAGATTTGCGCCTTTCCTTCCGGTCCTTAGCGCCTTCCGGCCGACCAAGATACTTTCCCGCCTTCTTTGCGCACTCCAGCCCTGCCTTGGTACGCTCAACTATACGCCGGCGCTCCTGCTGCTCCGCCATCCGGAGAAAATCGCTTTTTTCATATCACGCCTTACAAATTTCATCTCCGATTCCATTCATAATTTTATTCATAATACAAATCGTAAGTCTATTATTTACAACGGATTACTGGCGAGATATGCGCCATTAAGAGTGTCCTGCTCTGCCAATTGAGCTAATGGCCCAGATTTAATTTTCAAGTATTATACCACAAATTTCCTATTTTCAATTTTGATTTTTTGCAGGGAGGGACAATTCTATTACACCGCACTCATCCGTACAGAACGGTTCATAAACAACCCGGAATTCTTGAATAACCTGCTTATTTATCCTTTGGCAGCTTTATCAAGATAGCTACCTGCATTAGGAAAATAGCTACGACAAACACTGACATTGTCCATGCTTTCATAGGGCCTAAGCAGACTATGGGATAACCAGCAAGTTTTGATACGACGGCATAGGCGACCAACAAAATACTTAGCACCACCAGCAAATTCGCCAACTTTTTCATATCGCCCTCCTTTTCAAGCAAAAAAAGCAACTCCAATTTTTTAGCGAGCTGCCTTTAAATTTACCTATTTTGCCCCCATCTCCACCTCTTTATGTGCATATCTATTATCCTACTTCAACTGTGCAAATACAACAGTTTTTTGGATTAGTCGTATTGCGCCCATAACGTCCTGATATTGTGTATACCGGTGTATAAATTTTAGGTTCTTGCTGGAGGCCGCATAAGAAATTTTTTGGCAAAGGTGTGCAAGGATTTACGACGAGTGGAGGACGCTAATCCGATACAGGCTCTCCCGGATGCGAGGAAGTAAACCGTAGCACACGGCAAAAAATTTCAGCGGCCGCAAGCAAAACCTAAAATTAATAGGCAAGCGAGAAAACCGGCAGTCCCATTTAGGCCAAGCTCAATGGAAAATGCGCCCAGCAGGAGTTGAACCTGCAACATCCAGTTCCGAAGACTGGCGCTCTATCCAGTTGAGCTATGGGCGCGCTATACTATCTCGGCCTTATCCCCTAAAATCTCCTTGATCTTATTGAGCTTAACTTTATCAACAGGCAGGACGTTCGGCTCGGCAGTCGTGCGCACCGGAGAATTCAACTGGACCTTATCCGGGTTGATCCGGTCAATAACCTCTTTTAACTTCTTGATATGCCGCAGGTCATCGTTTATGCCCTTGACCAGCATCACTTCCAGCCAGAATTTGCCCCTGAATTGTCTCCTTAAACTTACCAGGCCCTCTATCACATCTTCAACCTTGATGCCTTCATGCGGACGGTCTATTTTACGGAATACCTCGGGGCTGGCTGCATCCAGGGAGGGGACGATCAGGTCTGCCCCCAGTAAAGCCTGGCGCACCTCTGGCTTGTCCAGCAAAGAAGCATTGCTAATTACCGGTACCGGCACAGGCATAATTTTTTTAATCTCGCTGATCAACTCCCCGAACTTAACATTCAGGGTGGGCTCTCCCGAACCGGAAAAAGTGATATAGTTTAACTGCCGGGTCTGCTCAGGGTTATTCGCAAGCCATGACTTTAATTCATCCAGTATCTCCTTTATGGGAATGTATTCCTGCGGCTGGATAGCGGAAACGGTTGTTTTACCCAGTTGGCAATAAATACAGTCAAAAGTGCATGTCTTATAAGGAGTTAGGGTAAGACCGAGCGACAGGCCTAAACGACGTGAAGGAACCGGACCGTATATGTATTTCATATTTTAAAAATAAAACGCCCCACCTCTTTATCCCGGTATATAAAACACGCTTTTAAAAGGTGGGGCGCTTAATTTACTTTATTTCCCTGATGCAATTCTGGGTGCCAAAGGCATTGGTAACGCAGCCGCTGCAGCTATTGTCATTGACCCAGGAGCCGTCAATGAAAAATTTATATTCGTACCTGCCCGGCTTTAAATTTAACTTAGCTACCCACTTACCCTGGGAATCTTTCCTGGCAGGATTTGCCTTAATGTCCCAGTTGTTAAAAGTGCCGCCAATGCTTACTTTTTTGGCATTGGGCGCGTGGATCTTGAATTCCGTGGCTTTCGCCCTGACCGTCCTAATCATCTCCAACCTCCTCTTTTGTGCAGCTTAATCTACACCATAATTCTATCTATGTCAAGCAAACTTTTACTCAAAGCTTTCCTTATATCGCGGCGATGCAGAGCTTATGTTTATCAGCCAACGCAAGTCCGGCTTCTTTATCTATGAAGAGGGTTTTCCCGGCTTCTATGGCAAGGCAGGCGGCATTTGTCTTAATCAGGTTCTTTACGGTATTCAGCCCCACTACCGGCATATCAAAACGAGCATCCTGCTTGGGCTTGCTTACTTTTACTATTACCGCCCCGCCCCTGCTTATCAGGCCTGCACGCTTGATCAGGTTATCCGTGCCTTCCAGGGCTTCTACCGCCACCACCGCCTTATTCTTCACGGCTACGGTCTGTCCGATATCCAGGAAAGCGATCTCTTTGGCCAGATCCAGGCCGAAGTATATGTCTTCCCACTCATCAAAAGTAGGCTGCCTTTGCGTAAGCGTGCCTTTTTGCGGCAGGGATTCCTCCATAAAAGTGGTGGAATCTATCAGCTCAAAGCCGAATTCTTTCAGTTTCTGCGCCACTGCCCCGAATATGGTATCTGCTTTCTTATCCTTTATGCTCTTAAGCAGGTTTTTAAGATGGGGGTCCTTATCCATGTCTTTGCCGAATAAACGCGTGGGAGTGATCTGGCCGGCCATGACGATTTTGGTTATCCCCTCTTTCTTGAATATCTCAAACATCCTGGAAAATTCGCTTAAATTCAGCCAGTAGATTTTATCCGCGCTTGCCTTCAGCTTAGGCGAGGTATCGCCTTTAATGGCAATGGCGACAACATAGCAGTTCTTTTTCCTGGCTGATTCAGCAAAAAGAATAGGGAACCTTCTATTACCGGCAATCAAACCTATCTTTTCCATGGGTTATCCTGGTTATTCCAGATGGCAGGAACGGCTTAGGCCTCTTTTTGAACTCTCTACAAAATTTATCAGGTATGTTACTTCCTGCCCGGGCTGTATTTCTTTTTTTATCTTCTCCAGCGCATGCTTCCTGGTCAGACCGGAGTTGAATAATATCTTAAAAACGCGCTCCAGCCCCTCAATGGCCTCTTTCGTAAAACCATTGCGCCTTAAGCCTACCAGGTTCAGGCCGTAAACCCTGGCCGGATGGCCGTCACAGGTGGAATACGGAGGTATATCCTGGACAACTTTGGAGCAGCCGCCGACTATGGAAAGTATGCCCACTCTTACAAACTGATGTATGGCTACCAGCCCTCCGATCACTGCCTTGTCTTCTATAGTGACAAATCCGGCTAAGGTGCCGTTGTTGGCGATCACGCAATTATTGCCTACGATGCAATCGTGGGCGATATGAGAATAGGCCATAAAAAGGTTATTGTCGCCGACAACAGTCTTGCCGCCTTCGCCTGTGCCGGGATTAAAAGTGCAGTATTCGCGGATGATGTTATTGTCGCCGATCTCAAGATAGCTTTTTTCTCCCTTATATTTTAAGTCCTGCGGCTGACTGCCGATAACGGCGCCGGTGAAAATCCGGCAATCCTTGCCTATCGTGGTATTGCCTTCAATCACGCAGGATGCGCCGACCCTGACGCCATTACCTATTGAGACATTGTCTCCGATAACGGTATGAGGGCCGACCCGGACGTCCCGGCCTAATTTTGCTTTTTTGGAAATTATTGCGCTGGGATGTATCTGCATTCTAACTCTCTACCAAAGCAAACATAAGATCTGCTTCCGCAACTATCTTACCGTCTACCAGGGCCCTGGCATGGACCTGGCCGGTCCTGGATTTTATTTTTCCGGCTACGGTCTCCAGCACCAACTGGTCCCCGGGAAGCACGGTTCTCCTGAATTTTACATTATTAAGCGCCATAAAAAACGCAAGCTTCCCGCGGTTTTCTTCCGGAGCCAGCATCATAACCCCTCCGACCTGGGCCATGGCTTCAATAATTATCACCCCGGGCATCACCGGCCGCCCCGGGAAATGACCTTTAAAGAAATAGTCGTTTATGGTCACGTTCTTGATGCCCGTAGCGCTTTTCCCTTTTTCAAGATGGACGATCTTATCCACGAAAAGAAAAGGCTGGCGGTGCGGCAGTATCTTCATGATCTCATTGATGTCTAATTCTTTATTGTTGGCGCACTCTCCTCCTTCGATGCCGCCCATAAAATACCTGTCTTTCTGCTGCTGTATTTTCCTTACGGTCTTAAGGTTCAGGGAATGCCCGCTCCTTAAAGCAATGACGTGGCCTTTTATGGGTTGGCCCAACACATACAAGTCGCCTAAAAGGTCCAGTATTTTGTGCCGGATGAATTCGTTTTCAAAACGCAGTTTATTTTTGATCACGCCGCTTTTACCCACGACCAGCGTATTTTCATAATTTGCGCCCTGACCCAGGCCCTGCTGCTGCAGGGTATCTGCTTCATCTTCAAGGCAGAATGTCCTGGCGCCCGCCAGTTCTTTTTTAAAGACATCGTCATTTATATCCAGCGCCAGGTACTGGGCTTTAAGCAAGGGGTGGTTATAATTAATGGTGTAGGATATTTTGAAATCGGATGAAGGCACAATGACGATCATCGAATCGTCCTCTTCCGAAAAGACCGGCTCTTTCACGGCAAAATATTTACGTGCTTTTTCCTGCTCTTTAT
>JAQTNM010000065.1:5846-7991 GCA_028713875.1 Candidatus Omnitrophota bacterium
GCCTCGGCAAAATTCAGGCTGCTTCCGTCTAAAGCAGGCACTTCCTCGTTGTCGATCTCGATGTACAGGTTATCTATCCCTAAGCCCAGCAACGCCGCCATCAGATGCTCTATGGTATGTACGCAGGAGCCGTTTTGCCCTATTGATGTACGCCGCAGCCTCAGTTCCGAAGGAAGGACATTATCCAGGGACGCTTTGATCACCGGTTTTGACTCCAGGTCCACGCGGATAAAGTTAATGCCGCTGTCGGCATCGGCCGGCTTAAAAACCATGTTTACTTTACTGCCGGTATGCAGGCCCGCTCCCTTCAACTTAAACTCTCTGGCAATGGTACGTTGTTTTTCCATTCTATTTTTCTTTCCCTGATTCTAATTCTTCTATTTTTTTCTTAAGTAAAGCCACAGTCTCGTATAGTTTCGGCAGGTTCTGCACGCAGGCATTGACGCGCCTGGCGATATTATGGGGTTTGGCCGGGTATCCCGATACCAGGGTATTGGCAGGCACGGATTTGGTCACCCCTGCCTGGGCTGCTATCACCGCTCCGTCGCCGACTGTAATATGGCCGACTAACCCGGCTTGACCCGCAAGAGTTGCGCCTTTACCGATGACGGTGCTGCCGGAAATGCCTGCCTGGGCCACGATAATAGAATTTTCCCCGATGATCACGTTGTGGGCGATCTGGACCAGGTTGTCTATCTTGGTGCCTTTACCGATGAGGGTCTTGTCAAACCGCGCGCGGTCAATGGTAACGTTTGCGCCGATCTCGACATCGTCTTCGATTACGACCGTGCCTATCTGGGGTATCTTATGGTGGGCGCCCTCCAGCGTCACAAAACCAAACCCGTCGGAACCGATCACCGTGCCGCTGTGGATGATCACCCGCTCGCCTATCAAGACCCGTTCACGGATAGACACATTCGGATAAATCAGGACGTCTCTTCCTATCCGGGCATGATGACCGATATAGCAGCCGGCATAAATAATGGTATTATCGCCTACCGAAGCGCCGTCTTCTATAACCGCGTAAGGCCCGACTGCCGCATTCTTACCCAGCGTAACAGCCTTGCCTATTACAGCGGCGGGATGTATCCCTTTAGGATGATGGACATCCTGCGGCTCAACGAGGGAAACCATTTTGACAAAAGCCAGAGACGGGCTATCCGTACGGATGAGCGGTTTGGAGGCTTCTTTTATGTCCCTGGAAGTGATGATTGCCGAAGCCTGCGTCCTCTCCAGGAGAGGAAAATATTTGGGGTTGGCTAAAAAAGTTATGTCACCGGCCTTGGCCTCTTTGATACCGCAGATGCCGGTGATAACCGTGTTTTCGTCCCCGATTATTTCCCCGTTGAGAAACTCGGCTATCTCTTTTAAGGTCTTACGCATAACCTAAGGAAGCCCTATTTCTTTGAACCTTTATTTAAAGCATCAAGAATCTTGTCGGTAATGTCAAGATTCTTGGATTCATAGACAAGTACGCGGTCATTGAAAACCATGGTATAGCCTTCTTTTTCGGCATACTGCTTGACTGTATCTTCTATATCCTTGAGGATATCTTTCATTTTTTCGTCCTGATCTTTGCGCAGGTCGGTCTGTTTCTGCCGGTCAAATTCCTGCAGGTCTTTGACCTTCTTCTCAAGCTCGCCCTGCTTAGACTCTTTTTCCTTGTCGCTTAAAAGGTTGAATTTATCCTGCAGCTGTTTTATATCCGCTACCTTCTTGTCCCTCTCCGCGGTATAGACGCGCTGCTTATCGGTCAATATCTTATCATAATCTTTTGTTTTTCCGTATTCGCTGAAGATACGGCTCAAATCCACATAACCTAACTTATCCTGCGCAGCTGCAGTTGCGCTTAATACGGTTAAACCTAAAAACACGCTCATTAAAAAAACCCTTGCCCTCTTCACCTCTTCCTCCTTCCGATGTTAGAAGCTCTGGCTCATGCTGAAATGGAATTTACCGCCGCCTTTTTTATCTTCACTTTTTAATTTATTCATGGGGATGCCGAAATCAAGCATAAGCGGGCCGACCGGTGTCTTCACTCTTATGCCCACGCCTATGCCTGCCTTGTATCCGCCGTTGCCCAGCTTGCTCGCTTTAGACCAGACATTTCCGATATCGTAAAAAGCCGCTGCCTTAAGAAAGCTG
>JAQTNM010000066.1 GCA_028713875.1 Candidatus Omnitrophota bacterium
TAGGCTACCGGGTCTACTTTAGAGATATGTTTGGAGGAGACTTCGGGCATTGTACTGATAAAGGCAACAGGCTGCTGGCCGGCAATATTTCCGACGCGATCTTCAAAGAAGTATTCGGGAGATAATCTTATTATCTATGGTTGATAAAATACATTCAAGCAGTTTTCAATATTTGTAAATTACGTTATTTCCGTGTGTTTAAAGGTTGAATTACCGTAACTTATTAAGTATAATGACGTTGTAGATTAAGAGGCTAATTTCTTTGTTTTTTTCGCTTTTTAAATAAATGCATAAAAAACGGGTAGTTGTAACGGGGCTGGGTATTATAGTTTCTAACGGGACAGGAAAGAAGGCGTTCAGCGAAGCGCTCTTTAAAGGCATATCGGGAGTCAAGCTTATTTCTTTATTTGATACCTCGGGCTTTAAAGTTAAAACAGCCGGAGAGATCAAGGATTTCCGTCCTCAGGATTTTCTGGGTGATAAGGGTCTGCGTACTTTAGACCGTAGCACCAAGCTGGCTAATTCTGCGGCTAAATTGGCGCTGGAAGATGCGGGGCTGGAAATAACCGAATCCAATACCAATGATACCGGCGTTGCAATAGGCACAACCCTGGGCAGCGTAAACAGCATCAGTGAGTTTGATAAAGAAGCCATGAGAGAAGGGGCGCATTATGTCAGCCCCGCGCTTTTCCCAAATACTGTAATCAATTCTCCGGCAAGCCAGGTTTCCATAAGATTCAACATAAGGGGGTTTAATACCGTTATCTCCACGGGGTTTACCTCAAGCCTGGACGCTATAAATTATGGCGCGGATTTTATAAGATTGGGCAGGGCCAAAATAGTCTTAGCCGGAGGAGTAGAAGAGCTTTGCATCCAGACATTTTTAGGTTTTTATAAGACCGGTTTTTTGGCAGGGTTAAAAGACAGGGACATTGAATTATCCTGTCCTTTTGACGAAAGAAGGAACGGTATAATCCTGGGTGAGGCATCCTGCATATTGATCCTGGAAGAGCTGGGCGCAGCTATGGAGCGCAAAGCCGATATATATGCCGAGGTCATGGGTTTCGGCACTGCCTTTGACCCTTACCGGGTGAATAAATATACCTTGAGGACAGAGGCCTTAAAAAAATCCATAGAACAAGCTTTGGAAAAATCCGGGCTTACCCCGGATAAGATAGATTATATCTGTTCGGGAGCAAATTCTACCCCGGATGGGGATTTAGTTGAGACTCTGTGTATAAAAGAGGTATTTGCCGGGAAAGCCCGTGAAATTCCCGTCAGTTCCATTAAGTCAATGATAGGCGAATGCTTTAGTGCTTCCGGCGCATGCCAGGCAGCGGCAGGGATTTGCGCCATAGAAAAACAGATGATTCCTCCGACAATAAATTACCGGAAAAAAGACGGCCGGTGCGACCTGGATTATGTTACCTCGGGAGCCCGCAGCTCCGGCATTGACAACGTATTGGTCAGCGCCTTCGGCCCCAGCGGATGCAATTCCAGCCTGGTAATTTCGGGATTCCGGAGTTAAAATATATGATATTCAAGGATAAGGTGGCTATAGTCAGCGGGGGCTCAAGAGGCATAGGCCGCGAAATAGTCCTGATGCTGGCTGCAAACGGGGCGGATGTTATTTTTACTTACCTGGCAAACAAAGAGGCTGCCGAAGGGCTTGCGCGCGAAGTAGAAAAATTAGGCAGAAAGGCCTGCCCGGCGCAGCTGGATTCGCGGGATTTTAACAGGTCAAAAGAGCTTATAGAAAAAACAAAGCAGGATTTCGGCAGGCTGGATGTTTTAGTGAATAATGCCGGAATTACGAAAGATAAGGCCCTGATGATGATGGCCAAAGAGGATTGGTCCAGCGTCATTGATACGAACCTGACCGGGACGTTCAACTTGACCCGTAATGCCATCGTCACTTTTTTAAAACAGAAAAGCGGCAACATCGTTAATATTACTTCCATCACCGGAATGATAGGCATGGCCAGGCAGACTAACTACGCCGCATCCAAGGCCGGGATAATCGGTTTTACCAAAGCGCTGGCAAAAGAAGTGGCATCCTACAACATAAGAGTCAATGCCGTGGCTCCCGGTTTCATTGATACGGATATGGTATCCGGTTTAAAAGAAGAGTACAGAAAGTCTTTGGCGCAAAATATCCCCTTAGGCAGGTTCGGCAAGACCGCGGAAGTGGCAAATGCGGTTAAATTCCTGCTTGGCGATGAGTCCGCTTTTATAACCGGGCAGGTCATTGTCGTAGACGGAGGATTATCAATTAGATGATAGGAGGGTTGTGTAAATGCAGGATATTGATACGGAAATAAGGGACCTGATAGCTGCCATTATCGAGAAAGAGCCGGAAAAAATCGGCCCCGAGACCAGGTTTATGGAAGACCTGGGGGTTGATTCCATGATGGCTCTGGAGATCCTGGCGGCTATTGAAAAGAAATACAAGATCGTCATCCCCGAGGAAAAACTCCCGGAGCTGGCGACCTTAAGCGCGACCGTAAAGATAGCCAGGGAATATTTAGCCGGTAAGAAAAATGAACAGTCTTAATATTGAAGAAATTTATAAAATAATACCGCAGCGCTTTCCTTTTGTGATGCTGGACAGGGTAACGGAGCTTGAGCCCGGCAAGAAAGTGGTTGCGTTCAAGAATGTCAGTTATAATGAGGAATTCTTTGAGGGGCATTTTCCTTCTCGCCCGGTCATGCCCGGGGCCCTGATCATAGAGGCAATGGCCCAGGCCTCAATAATATTATTTTCTTCGGCTAAACCCGCCGTTCAGGATAAGCAATTAACCTATTATCTGGGCGCGGTCAAAGTCAGGTTTCTCCATCCGGTTGTTCCCGGAGACCAGCTTGTGATCACGGTTGAGCCTTTAAAAGTCGTCTCCAGCGCGGCGATAGTCAAGGCTGCGGCCCGGGTCCTGGATAAAGAAGTGGCTTCAGCCGAGATCAGCCTGGTTGCCAAATAATATAAACATATGAGCAAGCGTATCGTTATTACAGGCCTGGGAGTCGTTTCTTCAATAGGCATAGGCAGGGATGCTTTCTGGAACGCGCTGGTGGGGGGCGAATCCGGCATAACAGAGATCGTTTCGTTTGACACCTCGGCATTTCCTAACCATTTCGGCGGGGAAGTAAAAAATTTCAATCCTTACGAATTCGTCACTAAAAGAAGGTTTTCCAGGATCGGCAGGGCTTCCTGTTTTGCCATAAGCGGAGCAAAGCTTGCGCTGGAAGATGCCGGGATAAATCCCGGTGTTTATGAAAAAGACAGGATCGGAGTATGCGTAGGCACGACAATGGGCGAGACGCAGATCCTGGAAAAAATAAATGAGGACTGGGTCAAGAGGGGAGTAGATGCGATAGACGCGGATTCCATTCCTCGCTATCCCTGCAATGTGCTTTCCTCCAATGTGGCTATAGAGTTGAAATTAAAAGGGCCCAACTATGTTATCCCCTGCGCCTGCGCAGCCGGTAACTATGCCGTAGGATATGCCTGCGATCTCATCAGGTCGGGAGAAGCCGACATCATGCTTGCCGGAGGCACGGATGCATTCTCAAGGATCGCTTTTATCGGGTTTAACCGGCTTTTTGCGGTAGCCCCCCGGAAATGCCAGCCGTTTGATAAAAACAGAAAAGGCATGATGGTGGCGGAAGGCTGCGGGATGGTAATTTTAGAGTCATATGATAGCGCGATTAAAAGAAGAGCGCCTGTTTACGCGGAAGTCCTGGGTTACGGCTTAAGCTGCGATGCCCATCATATGACCGCGCCCTTTTCCGAAGGAATAAAGGAAGCTATCCAGAAAGCCCTTAAGGAATCCGGTATTGCGCCGCAGCAAGTGGATTATTTTAATGCCCACGGCACAGGAACTCCTGCCAATGACAGGGAGGAGTGCCTGGCCATAAAAAAGGTATTCGGGGAATATTCCAGAAAATTAGCCGTAAGTTCCATAAAATCCATGCTTGGCCACACTATGGGCGCGGCATCAGCCATAGAAACCGTTGCCTGCTGCCTGGCAATAAAGAATGACATTATCCCTCCTACGATAAATTACGAGACCCCTGACCCGGAATGCGATATTGACTGCGTGCCCAATGTTGCCCGGAAGCAAAAATTGAACGTTGTTCTGAACAGCTCTTCTGCCTTCGGCGGCAATAACGCCTGCCTCGTCTTAAAAAAACCATCCTGATAAACTCGCTTGAACCCGGCATTATTTTCTCGCCCAAATTTAAATTTTAGGTTTTGCTTGCGGCCGCTGAAAATTTTCTGCCGTCTGCTTCGGCTTACTTCGTCGCTGCGGATAGCCTGTATCGGATTAGCGTCCTCCACTCCCCGTAATTCCTCGCAAGACACATGCCAAAAAATTTCTTATGCAGCCTCCAGCAATAACCTAAAATTTCATAGTTGGGCTAAAACCTCCAATTACTCCAAAATCTGCCGGATTCCTGCTGTAAATCAATCTTGACAAAAACAGGGGGGCATGTAAACTAATAGTCAATGATCAAAAACAGCGCCTTTACCCTCTTAGAGCTCATCGTAGTCATCGTCATCTTGGGTATCCTGGCCACTTTGGGTTTTACGCAATATAACAAGACAGTAGAGAGAACCAGGGAAGCTGAAGCAATAGCCGCAATCGGCTCCATGACAAAGCTGGCCTGGAGTTACTATTTAGCCAACGGGACCTTTGTAGGGATACAGAATGCCGACTGCGGAGTAGGATCCAGCAGCGACCAAATCCCTTCTTCATGCCGCTCCGCCAACTATTTTTGGTACCAAGTAGCATCCAGTGATTATTCTGCCCAGGTAGACCTTAATGCCGTGCGGTGCACCTCCGGAGGCAAGACTCCAAATTATTCTACTGCTTACAATCCTTATATCCGGCTATTGAATAACGGAACCCAACAGTTTAAATGTCAAGGAGGATGTCCTGAGGGAAACCACTAGTATTCTTTTCTCCACGCCATACTACCTTTTCTAATCAGGTAACTTAACCCACCTATTCGATAAGCAACGCAATCCATTTGAGTGGAAGCCAGATGGAGGTTGATTTTTGCCTTTTTCGTGCTACAATGTTCTCTAATTATGGAAACCAGCGACCCTAAAAAATTCAGTTTTTTCTTAAAAGGCGATGGCCTTAAGGCAGTGCTTCTGATCCATGGCATAACCGGCACGCCTTCGGAGATGCATTACCTGGGCAAGGCCCTAAATAAGGCAGGATATACCGTGCTTTGCAATATCCTGCCCTGTCACTGCGGCAGCCTTGGCGAACTCAAGAAAGTAACCTGGGGCCAGATCGCAGATTTCTGCGCCCAGGATTTCAAAACCCTTAAAGGGCAATATCCTAAGGTTTTTATAGGCGGGCTTTCCATGGGCGCCTTAATGGCAGTACATCTTGCCTATAAATTCCCGGGTGAAGTTTCGGGTATTATCTCTTTAGCGCCGACTTTATTTTACGACGGCTGGGCCCTGCATAAAGGGAAGTTCCTGCTTGATATAATATGGGCCATACCTTTTTTAAGGAACAGGATAAATATCAGAGAAGGCTGGCCGTACGGCCTTAAAGATGAGCGCTTAAGGGAAAGTATCCAGCGTTTCTATAAGAACGCAAGTTCCAGCCAATATGACGATAAGGTCCTCTTGTTCGGCAGCCCGTTCTTTCCCCTTGCCTGCCTCTATCAACACCATCTTTTTACCAAGGTTGTAAAAAAAGAGATCCCTCTTGTGAAGAATCCCATCCTTATTCTTCACGCCCGGCAGGATGATATGACCAGTATCAAGAACGCCTTCTACCTTCTCAATAATATCGCCTCGCAGGACAAGACCCTGATTACCCTGCAGGACAGTTATCATATGATAACCATTGACAAGGAAAAAGACAAGGTTGCCCAAGAGGCAATCAAATTTCTGGATAAATTCTAAATGAAATACGATGCCGTAATAATAGGAGCGGGCACAGCAGGACTTGCCTGTGCATTAAGATTATCCGCTGAAGGCAGAAAAGTCCTTGTTTTGGAAAGGCAGGGTCTTCCGGGCGGCTACGCCACTACTTTCCAAAGAAGAGGCTTTACCTTTGAATCCAGCGTGCATTGTGTTGACGGATTGGAGGAGGGCAGCCAGATAAGGGATTTTCTGGAAGATACAGGCGTGGCTAAGAATATTGAATTCATCCAATTGAACAGCTTTGCGCGCATGATTTATCCGGAGCATGATTTTATTCTTGATTTCAACCGCCAGGATTTCATGGCCTTTCTGCAGGAGCAATTCCCCCGGCAGAAAGATAATATAAAACGGCTGTTTTGTTCATTTGACGATTTTTACGCGCAGTTTGACAGATGGTGCGCCTCGCGTATGCCGGATGTCTTAAAAATTATACTGGGTCCCATTATATATCCTAAGTTCCTCAGGACATCGGCTTACACGGTAAAACAGCTATTAGAAGGATACCTCGGAGATGAAAAACTGAAGGCTATACTTACCGACATATGGCGTTTTGCGGGCCTGCCTCCCGGTAGGCTTTCCGCTCTTTACTTCTTACTGATTTTTAGAGGGTATAATTACAGCCGCAATCTTTACGTAAAAGGCGGCTTTATTCAGATCTTCAGGCAGATGGTCAAAAGAATAGAGGATAGCGGTTCCCGGGTAATGTTTAATACTGCCGTTAACAGGATAATAACGGATAAGTCGGGACGCGTGCATGCGGTTGCCACGGATAAAAACGAGGAATTCCAGGCGGATGCCGTGATCTCCAGCGCCAATGTCGCAGATACCTTGACAAAAATGCCGGATAACGGACTTATAAAGGAACGTTACCTATCCAAACTATCTTCATTGGAGAAATCCGTATCCGCGGTCCAGCTTTATCTGGGCCTGAGCATGCCGGCAAAAAAACTGGGGATGGATAATTTCATGTTTTCTATAAATGCGACCTATGACCATGATGATAATTTCGGATATTGCCTGACGGGAGATTACGAACGGTGTCCGCTGGAATTGGTAGACCATGCCCAGGTTGACCCGGGGCTAGTCCCAGCGGGAAAAGGGAGCCTTACGGTGATGACCCTGGATTCTTACTCTAATTGGGATAACCTCAGAGACGATGAATACCTGCGAAAGAAAAAAGAGGTCGCCGACAAATTTATCCTCAGGGCACAAAAATATCTGCCGCAGCTTTCAAGATACGTGGAGTTCGCAGAGTTGGCCACTCCCAGGACTATGGAAAAATATACTTTATCCACTCAGGGTGCAATATACGGTTTTGCACAGACCGTAAAACAGTCGGGCATAAACAGGCTTCCCCAGGATACTGCGATAAAAGGGCTTTTTTTAGCCGGCGCCTGGACCAGACCCGGGGGCGGGGTGCACGCCTGTTTCATTTCCGGCCTGTCCGCAGCAGAGCTGGCGTTAAGATTTTTAGGCAATAAAAAATCCGGGTAAAACACAGTTATTTATGATATAATGGGTCTGGTGCTCAAAAGGCAGAATTAAAGGCGGGTCAGGAACTGCAAACAGGAGGGGGGATAAATGACAATAAATAAGGTGCTGAATAAAAAACAGGTGACGGTAGCCTGGATAATGATCTCTTTGATTTTTTTAATGATGATACGCACTATTTTTAGCGTCACGAGCAATTATTTTAGCATAAGGGTATTTTTTAACTGGTATTTGTTCATTGCTGCCCTGGGCATTGTCTTGATTTACGCTTTAAGAGACAGGGAAAAACCAACCAAGGCTTAATCCGGCCTTCCTTTAGCATCCCGTGCATAAAACATATACCGCAGGTTTAATTTCTTTTGCAGCCCTGCTATTGCTCCTGTCCGGCTGTTCCGCTCCGAATTATTACCAGCGGGATGCCGTTGATTGTTATCATAAGGATAAAGGCGCGCGCAGGGATTTCAAGGGCTACCTCATACACA
>JAQTNM010000067.1 GCA_028713875.1 Candidatus Omnitrophota bacterium
CAGCTCAAGATAAGACATATACTGCTGGGTAACCTCGGCTATCGGGATATCATAAATATTGAGGTGGTCTTTTTTCACCAGGTACAACAGGAGGTCAAGGGGCCCTTCAAATATGTCTAATTTTATTTTATAATTCATATTCTTATCTTCATCGCTGACTTTACCGCATCAACGGTCCGGGCTGCCGCCACCCCGGCCTTTTCGCTGCCGGCCTTGAGTATCTTTTTAATCTTGGGCTTATCCTTCAGGAATTGGGTGCGTTTCTTGTGAAAAGGCGCTAATTTCAGGACCAGTTTTTCCGCCAGGATCTTCTTGCATTCTGTGCAGCCTTTTCTGGCGTTCCTGCACCAATCATCTACTTCCTGCTTCATCTCGGGGGCGAATACCGCGTAGTAAGCATGGACATTGCATACGTCCGGATGCCCGGGGTCGCTCAGCTTGATGCGCTGCGGGTCGGTGAACATCCCGGATATCTTATTTTTCAGCGTCTCTGCGGAATCCGAAAGATCCACGGTATTATTATAGCTTTTACTCATCTTCCTGCCGTCAAGGCCAAGGAGTCTGGGGGTCTTGGTCAATATCGCTTCCGGTTCAGGGAAAATCCCGCATTTATAAAGCCCGTTAAACCTGCGGCTGATCTGGCGGGTAAGCTCAAGATGCGGCAGCTGGTCCTCTCCTACCGGAACCTTATCCGCTTTATAAAGCAGTATATCCGCAGCCTGCAATACCGGGTATCCCAGGAAAGCGTAAGTGTGTAAATTACGGGTCTTGATCTCGCGCAACTGCTCTTTATAGGTGGGGCATCTTTCCAGCCACCCCAAGGGGACAAAGCAGGAAAATATCATGTTTAGATCCAGATGCTGGGGCACTTCGGATTGCATAAAGATAGTGGATTTTTCAGGGTCGATACCTGCGCTTAGCCAGTCAATGACGTTATCTATCGCATATTCGGCAATGCTTGCAGGATCTTCATATTCGCTCATCAGCGCATGCCAGTCCGCGACCATGAAGAAACACTCGTATTCTTCCTGCAGCTTCATCCAGTTATCCAGCGCGCCCACCAGATGCCCCAGATGGAGCCTGCCCGTAGGCCGCATGCCGCTTAATATGCGTTTTCTCATAAGGTCCTGGCTATTTTTTCTATCTCGTAAGCCTCAATGATATCGCCTTCCATCAAACCGTCAAATCCGCCTAAGCTTATGCCGCACTCAAAGCCCTCGGCTGCCTCTCTGATATCGTCCTTAAAACGCTTCAGCGAGGAAATCTTGCCTTCAAAAACTACCTCGCCGTTCCTTACCAGGCTGACCGAAACGTTGCGGTTGATCTTGCCCTTGATCACCATACATCCGGCGATCGTCCCTGAACGTGAAAGTTTGAATACTTTTTTCACTTCGGCC
Organism: Candidatus Omnitrophota bacterium; assembly: GCA_028713875.1. Taxonomy (GTDB): domain Bacteria; phylum Omnitrophota; class Gorgyraeia; order Gygaellales; family Profunditerraquicolaceae; genus JAQTNM01. The sequence goes on from JAQTNM010000067.1 coordinate 1,398, forward strand.
CTGCCTAAGAAAACTTTTTTCAGCTTGGGCTCAAGCATGCCTTCCAGCGCCGCTTTTATGTCATTGGCTAATTCATAAATGACGTTATACATCCTGACGTCTATGCCTTCTTTGGAGATCAGTTCTTTTGCGCGATCGTCAGCTTCAACATGAAAACCCAATATAAGCGCGTTGGAAGCTGCTGCCAGCACCACGTCGGAGGAATTTATAGCGCCCACCCCCTCGTGGATAATCTCAAGCTTGATCTCCTGGGTGTTGATCTTAGCCAGGGTATCCTTTATCGCCCCCAGCGAACCCTGGACATCCGATTTGATGATGATCTTCAGTTCCTTGATCTTGCCTTCTTTTATCTGCGCGTGCAGGTCTTCAAGGTTGATCCTTTTAACGGTCCTGACCTGCTGCAGTTTTTCTTTTTCCTTACGTTTAAGCACCAGGTCCTTGGCTATTTTTTCATCTTCAATGACAAAGAACTGTTCTCCTGCCTGCGGAACCCCGCTTATGCCCAGGATCTCTACCGGAAAAGAAGGCAGGGCTTCGGCTACGGCAGAGCCGCGGTCATTGAACATCGCCCTTATTTTGCCGTAATGATTACCTACGACTATGTTGTCATTAAGGCGCAAGGTGCCGTTTTGCACAAGAAGAGTTGCTACCGGGCCTCTGCCTTGAGTAATTTTTGCCTCCAGGACTACGCCCTTAGCCAGTCTTTTAGGGTTGGCTTTTAATTCCAGCATCTGGGCTTCAAGGAGTATCATCTCCAGCAGATCGTCTATGCCCTGGCCTGTCTTTGCCGATACCCCTACGGCAATGGTTTTACCCCCCCAGTCTTCAGCCAGGAGCCCAAATTCTCCGAGTTTCTTTTTCACCCTGTCTACGTCCGCCTGCGGTTTATCAATTTTATTTATCGCCACGATGATAGGCACGCCTGCTGCCCGGGCATGGTCTATGGCTTCTTCTGTCTGCGGCATTACGCCGTCATCGGCAGCTACTACCAACACTACTATATCCGTAACACCCGCTCCCCTGGCGCGCATGGCAGTAAAAGCTTCATGGCCCGGGGTATCCAGAAAAGTAATCTCTCCATGCGGCAAAACAACTCTATAAGCTCCGATATGCTGGGTGATGCCGCCGTGTTCTAACTCGGCAACTTTGGTCTTACGGATGGCATCCAAAAGGGAAGTTTTACCGTGGTCAACATGCCCCATAAATGTTACTATGGGAAAGCGGGGTTTTAAAGATTCCGCGGGGTCTGCCTGGGTATGCACGCTCAAGGCCAGCTCTTCTTCTTCCGGGGCTTTGGTGATCCTGAATCCGAATTTCTCGCAGACGGCGGCAACGATCTGTTCATCCAGCGCCTGATTTAAAGTCGCCATTACGCGCATTTCCATCAGCACCTTAATCAATGCCGAAGACTTTTGCTGCAGCCTTACGGATAAATCTTTTACAGTAATAGGCAGCCTTAATTCTATTTCCTTTAATTCCGGCCTGACAATAGCTGGAGCAGGAGCGACTTTTTCCTCCGGGGCCTCTTTCTTAACTTCTTTGGCCGGTTTTATCGCCTCTTTTATCTGGGGAGCAGGCGTTATCTTTTGCGGAATGATTTGCGGTTTAGGAAAAATTGGAGCTTGCGGCTTATGCGCTTGGTGCACAGCCGGTTTAGCAGGACTGGCCGCAGCAGGTCTATGGGCGTGAGTTGCTTTTGGCTTTTTGACTTCCGGCTCAAGGAAAGAAGGTGCCGCCTTTACGGTCTTGAGAGGCTTGTGTTCTTTCGGAGCCGTCTTTTTGACTACTGCTTTTACCGCAGCCTTAGGTCTGGCAGGCTTGTGAGCCGGCTTGGATACTTTGGCCCTGCTTTCTTTCTTGGGAGCTGTTTCCCTGGTTGCTTTTTTCTTAACCACGGTTTTTTCTTTTTTGGGTTTTATCATAATTTTTATTTAGCTTTTTAGATCTTTGGCCTGCTGGACCAGCTTCTCCGCCTTCTTCAGGCCGATACCTTTAATTTTAGTTAACTCCTCGGCGTGCGCTCCTGCGATAGCGGATACGGTCTTAAAGCCCGCTTCCTTAAGCAGGGCCAGGGTCTTTTCGCCTACCCCGGAAAGTTCTTCCAGTGAAACTGCTTTTTTCTTTTCTTCTTTTTCTTTCTTTGTCTTCCTGGGTTTCTTGGCGGCTTTCTCCTTTGCCGCTTTCTTCTCCGTTTTTTCTTGTGCCTCTCCTGCCGGCGCTGCCTCCTCCTTTGCCGCCTCCTCTTGTACCTTGGCAGCGGTAGTCTTGGTGCGTATGTCCAGGTCCCAGCCGATAAGCTTGGAAGCCAGGCGCACGTTCTGCCCGTGCTTGCCTATGGCCAAAGAAAGCTGATCATCGTCGACAATGACTTCGGCTTTAAGCTTCTCTTTATCCAGTTTTATCTCAGAGATCTTGGCCGGAGAAAGCGCGGCTCTTATATATTCCCTGATGTCCTCATTATAACGCACAATATCGATCTTTTCGCCATGCAGTTCGGTAACGATGTTCCTGACGCGGTTGCCGCGCATGCCCACGCATGCGCCCACCGAATCGACCTTTTCATTCTTGGACCAGACCGCTATCTTGGTGCGTTCTCCGGGCTGGCGCGCTATGGACTTTATCTCAACTATGCCTTCATAGATTTCAGGTACCTCCAGTTCAAAAAGTTTTTTGACCATATTCGGGTGCGCGCGCGACAAAATTATCTGCGGGCCTTTACTTTCTTTCCTTACCTCAGCGACATAGGCGCGGATACGCTGGCCCTGCCTGACTTCCTCCAGGGAAGACTGCTCGCGCTTAGGCAGTATTCCCTCGGCCTTGCCCAAGAGGTCAACGATAATGTTGCCTTTTTCAAAACGGTAAACCGTGCCCGAAACTATCTCGCCGACGCGGGCCTGGAATTCATTAAACACCACTTCTTTCTCCGCTTCGCGTATTTTCTGAATTATGACCTGCCGCGCGGTTGAGGCGGCAATGCGGCCGAAATCCATAGAGGTAATCTCTTCTTTGTTTTTAAAAGCCCGGATCTTGCCGGTTGCGCGGTCCACTTCTACCTTCAGTTCGTCATCAACTGCGGCATCGCTAACCTTGCGCACGGCAGACAGCAACGCGCTTTCCACCGCCTCTATCAGCACTTCTTTTTTAATCCCTTTTTCGCGCTCTAACTGTTCCAGTATTGCCAGTAATTCCTGACTCATCGTATCAATCTCCTTGACTAAGCATCTATAATCTGTTTCGCCTTTGTGATGTCCGGCAACGGTATTGTTACATCCAGGCCCCGGGCCTGAATGTCAACGCTGTCGTCCTTTGCGTCTTTTATCGTACCCTCTATTTCACGCCTGCCGTTTATCTCTTGCCTTAAAAAAAACCTCACCTGCCTGCCTTTACAGCGTAAAAAATCTTCCTTTGTGGTCAAAGGTCTGTCCAAGCCCGGAGAAGAAACCTCCAGTATATACCTGAATTGCATAAGGTCCGTTTCATCCAGCATGGCGCTTATCCGGTTATTCAGGTAAGCGCACTCATCCAGCGTGATCCCTCCTTCAGGTTTATCTACGATAAACCTCAAAAACAGGTTTTGCCCTTCATGCCTATAGATCAACTCAACCAGTTGTACGCCCTGGCTTTTTAAATACTCCCCGGCCAGGTTCTTGATTTGCGCACTCAATGCCTGTTTATCCACTTAAAAGTTCCTTTATTTTTTTACAAGCCTCAGTCTTAGGAACAATGAATTTCTGGCTGTCCCGGCGCAGCTTCAACTCTACGGTATTATCCTGTATTGTCTTCTTGCCTATGATCACCTGTAAAGTTATGCCCAGCAGGTCTGCATCTTTGAACTTTACTCCCGGCCGCTCATCCCGGTCATCCAAAATGGACTCTATGCCGAGTCCTTCCAACTCCCTGTAAATATCCAGGGCGGCCCTTAAAACCTCATCGCGGTCAGCCTCCAGAGGTAATATGAGCGCCTTGTAAGGGCTTATCTGCCTGGGCCAGATTATGCCGGCATCATCGTGATTCTGTTCAATTATAGCCGCAATCAACCTTGATACCCCTATGCCGTAACAACCCATGATTATGGGCTTACGCAGGCCTTCGGCATCAAGGAAAGTCGCGCCCAGTGCCTCAGAGTATTTGGTGCCCAGCTGAAAAATATGCCCGAGCTCAATCGTATTGACCTTATCAAGCGGGGTATTGCAGCCGGGGCAGACGCCCTTTTGGCCCTCCTTAAAAGTCCGGGCAAACCTGCATTTAGGACAGGTTTCCACTAGATCTTCGCCGCTTTCAGCCGGAGCCATAAATTCATGGGAAACCCTGCCTCCCATTACCCCGGAGTCTGCCTCTGTAGTCAAAATATTCAAACCGCATTTTGCGAATATTCTATTATAAGCATCATGCATGGCCTTATAATTGGTTTCCAGGCCCTGCTGATCTTTGTCAAAGCTGTAGGCGTCTTTCATGATGAACTCGCAAGCCCGCACTACGCCGAAGCGCGGCCGTATCTCATCGCGGAATTTCGTCTGTATCTGATACAGGACCAGAGGCATCTGCTTATAAGAAAACACGTGGGCTTTTATCAATTCTGTGACCACTTCTTCGTGCGTAGGCCCCAGACAAATCTTTCTTCCCCTGCGGTCGCTGAACCTGATCATAACCTGGCCCATATCTTTATCGCGGCCGGACCTTACCCATAATTCCTGCGGCTGCAAAGCCGGAAGCAGCAATTCCACAGCCCCTGCCGCCTCCATCTGCCGGCGTATAATGCCCTGGATATTGTTTAATACCTTCCACCCCAGGGGCAGGTAAGAATATACCCCGGCCATAAGCATGCGCACTAACCCCGCGCGCAGCATAAGTTGATGCGCGGCGGATTCTGCCTCTTGAGGCACTTCCTTTAATGTAGGTATAAAAGACTTGGACCAGAACATTTTTTTAACTAACTAATGTAAGAAGGATTTTAATTCTTTTAATAAGGCTGCGCTGCATCCGGATAAAGAAATTTTTCTTACAGGCTTGCCGTTTTTAAACAACAGGCCGTCTTTTGCGCCGAATGCCACTGCGATATCCGCCTCTTTGGCCTCCCCCGGCCCGTTTACCAGGCATCCCATTACTGCCAGTTTCACCGGACGGCTGAATTTCCTATTATCGATGCCCGATAACCTGCTTTCCAATTCTTTAACTACTTTGACTAAATCTATTTCGCATCGTCCGCAAGTGGGACAACTTATGATCTCGGGGCCAAAACGGCGCAGGGATAAAGCCTCTAAAATACATTTGGCCGCCCGTACCTCTTCCCCGGGTTTTGCGGTAAGCGATATCCTTATTGTATCACCGATACCCTCTAATAGTAAAGCGCCTATTGCAATAGCTGATTTTATCACGCCTGTACCGGCAGTTCCGGTAGCAGTCACCCCTAAATGCAGAGGGTAATCGCAAAGCCTGCTGATCTTGCGGTACGCATTCACCGTATCGGCTATGTTGGAGGCCTTTAGAGATATTACGATATTACGGAAATCGTATCTCTCTAAAATTTTTATGTAATCCATTGCCGACTTAACCATCCCGCCCGCGATATCCTTAACTTGCGCCTTGCGAGGCGGCAGGGATCCGGAATTTAAGCCCACCCGGATAGGGATTTTTTTTAAAGCCGCGGCATAGGCTATTTCGCGGATCTGTTCTTTTTTATAGATATTGCCGGGGTTTAACCTGACCTTATCCGCCCCCGCCTCTATGGCTTTAAGGGCCAGGCGCCAGTCAAAGTGGATATCCGCGACTAAAGGCATATTGATGCGTTCCTTTATCTTTCGCAAAGCCTCCGCATCACCGCTGTCTTTTATAGCCAGGCGCACGATATCGCAACCAAGCGCAGCCAGCTCTTTGATCTGCCTGAGCGCATCCGGGATATCGGCGGTTTTACACTTTGTCATAGATTGTATGGCGACAGGATAATCGCCTCCGATGCCGATATTGCCGATCTTGACGATCCTGGCTTTACGCCTCTTCATGCGCATATATTATTTAATCAGTTTGGATATTTTATCGCCGAACAGCCTGACGATATCGTTATAAGTAACGAGTAAAACCAAAGACAAAAGCAGGGTCATTCCCAGCTGGGTAACGATCCGCTCGCTCTTTATGCTTAAAGACCTGCCGCGTATCTTTTCAATAATCAAAAACATTATATGTCCTCCGTCCAGCACGGGTAAAGGCAGGAGGTTGAATATCGCAAGGCTCACGCTTAAAACCGCCAGCAGGTGCAAAAGCGCAATAGGCCCAAAGTGTGCGGCCTGTGAAGTAATATAAAAAATACCTAATGGCCCGGTTATTGATTCCTGCAGGGATAATTGACCGGTCACCATGCGCCATAACCCCGCATAAGTAAGCACGGTCAGGCTCCACGTTCTATTTATTGCCAAAGATAAAGATTTGAAAAATCCGTACCTGA
>JAQTNM010000068.1 GCA_028713875.1 Candidatus Omnitrophota bacterium
AATCGAAGACAATATTTCCTGGTTGAAGAAGTTTTTTTATAAAGCGGGAAACGCCGCGGTAAAGAAATGGTTCCAAAAGACGGTGGTAGTTTCAGAAGGACTTAAGAAGGAAATAACCGAACATCATTTCAGGGCGCCGGAGACGGTAGAGGTGATCCATTTAGGCGTCCAGATCCCGCAGGAATTCAAAAAGGCGGAATATCCTTTTGAAGGCTTACGAACCGGAAGGCCCCTTATCGGCACCATCTCTCGTTTTAGTAGGGAGAAGGGTTTGGAGCGTTTTCTTCTGGCCATACCCGCGGTCCTCAGGCAAATTCCGCAGAGCACGTTTATCCTGATCGGTAAAGGCGACGAAGAAAGCAATTTAACGGCGCTGGCTAAAAAGTTGGGCATAGAAGAAAAACTGGCCATTCAGACCATCAAAGACTGGTCGGACGAGCTGGTATACGGAAATTTGGAAAAAATCGATATCTTCGTCATGCCGTCATTGCGGGAGGGGTGCCCCACCTCGCTTCTTCAGGCCTTGGCCTTTGCGCGGCCGGTCATCGCTTCCGACATAGAAGGGGTCAGGGATATCATCGAAGACGGCAAAAACGGTATTCTGGCCGATACGGCAGACACGAGTGCCTTTGCCGACAAGATCGTCCTTTTAAGCAAGGATCGGGAGCGGGCCCTGTGCCTGGGAAACAGGGGCCGGGATAAAGTTAACGCCGACTTCACTATCGACTCGGAGATGGCCAAGATCCGCAAATAATATACGGGGGATTAACGTGGGGGCGGGAAGGAATAATAAGGCATTGGCACATTTTATAAACGCCGTTTTGTTTTGCGTTTTTATCCTGCCTTTGGCCGCGGAAAAATTGTTTGCTTCCCGGAGACGCCAAGCTGTCAAAAAGGTCCTTATTATCGAGCTCTGGGGAATAGGCGACCTGATAATGGCCAGCTCTGTCTTTAAGCCTTTAAGGCGAAAATTCCCGGAAGCGCAGATCGTCCTTCTTTCTAAACCGGATGCTCAAACCTTATTCTCGGGTGCAGGCCTCATAAATAAATTCATCGTATTCGATTTTCCCTGGGTGAAGTTCCAAAATAAGTACAGGTTTTGGCGCTGGGATTGGCAGGGGCTGATAAGCGTGGTCCGGGAGCTGAGAGAGGAGCGTTTTGACCTTGCGATAGATGCCCGGGGAGACGTAAGGAATAACCTGCTCTCATTTTTGACAGGGGCACGATCGAGGCTCGGCTATAACTGGACCGGAGGCGGATTTTTCCTGACGGATGCGCAGGGCGGCTTTAAATTCAGGCATCGGGTCGAGGCATGGTTTAACCTCCTGGACCGTATGAAGGTCGATCGCCGGGACGCATGTCCCTGTTTAGAGGTAATGGAAAGGGAGAAGAGGTGGCAGGAGGATTTTTATTCGGCAAGCGGAATCTCTTCGGGTGACCTCTTGGTAGGGATACACCCGGGCGCAGGCAGAGAGACCAGGCGTTGGCCTTTAGCACGATTTGTGGAAACCGCGAAATATGTAGAAGCAAAATATAAGGCCAAGGTTATCTTCTTTGAAGGGCCCAATGAGAAGGGCTTGAGCGTAAAAAACGGTTATCTCGTTGCCAGGCCTGATCTCAGGCAGCTGCCGGCATTGATCAAAAGAGTGGACCTGTTTATCTGCAACGATTCGGGCCCCATGCACATTGCCGCAGCGCTCAAAAGGCCGCTCGTCGCGATATTCGGGCCGGGAGACATCGAGCGGATCGGCCCTTACGGAGCCCGTTGCTATGTGGCGGCGGCAAAAGGCATAAAGTGCCGCCCATGCTTTGATTATTGCAGGTTTGATAAGAGGGTATGCCTTGATGCCGTAGGGGTCGAGGACGTCATTGAAAAGATCGACCGTGCCATGGAAGGCCTGGAATATGCGCGTGTATAAAAAAATATTTTTAATTTTTACTTTATTATTCGCGCTCCTTTTCGTTAAGTCCTGGGGGAGCGTTACGGGCTTTATTTACTCGCACGATGACGTTGTTTACTATGCGCAGGCAGCCTCCATGGTCAACGATCTGGATGTTGACATCAAGAATAACCTGGGGAGCATGTACAAGAATTTATATGTACCCCTCCATCCGGAGACCGGCAAGATGATGTCGTATCAGCCGATAGGCCCAAGCCTGCTTTACGCGATCCCTTACGCGTGTACCAAGCCTTTCGTCCTGCTTTTGAGCGCGCTGCGCGGCGTTGCTTTTGATGAATACGACCCGTTATTCTTTGTGGCCATCTGTTTTAGCATATTGGTTTTATTCTATTATAGCGGCATATTTTTGCTCAAGGCCCTGGAAAGGTATTTCAGCGGCTCGGTTTCCCGGATCGCCGTTATCTTTACCTTGTGGGGGACCATTCTTCCTGTCTATGTGTTCAGGAGGCCGGTTTTTGCGGTGATCCCCGAATTTTTCTGGGTAACCTTATTGCTTTGTTATCTTGCCAGGCTTCATACCTCCGGGAAGCTGTTGTTCGTCAATACGGCCGTCTTTGCCCTGATCTTCGGTTTTATAAGCATCACCCGGTGGAACGACGCCTATCTTTTGCCTTTCTGCTTGATCTTTTTGGCATACATCGCGCAAAAAGGGGCGCCCGGACGCACGGGGGCTTTAGGCCCGATGGTCAGGCACTGCGCGTTATTTCTTATCGTTTTCTCCGGCTTTTTCCTGTGCGCCCAGGTATCCGCCTGGAAGAGCATATATGGGAATATCGGGGATTTTGCCGCTTTTTACGTTTCCAAACATGTTACGCACGTTAATCTTACCGCTGCTTATCCTGCCTTTCCCGGTCTTGTTACAATAAAAAATTTGCTGCACATTCTCCTGGGGTTGGACTGGGGCGTATTATTTACCATGCCGGTATTGTTTTTCGGGACCATAGCGTTTATTGTCAACGATAAGCTGATCGTCACCTCTTCAAAGGCTTTACAAAGAGCGTTTTTTGCCTCTCTTTTTATCGCTCCTTTTTATTTTGTGTTATTATGGAAGAACACCGGTGATTTTTACGGATACAGATTCCTTGTTTCGCTCTTGCCGTTTGCGGCATTTGGAGCGGCAAGCCTCATAGAAAGGCATGAAAAAAGAAATTTAAAGGTCGTTTCGGCAGCCGTTTACTGCTTCTGCCTTGCCAATTTTTTTATAATCTTACCCTTTGAATTTTCCGACCGGGTTTCCCTGCTTCCTCATACCGTAACACCCCTGGGTGGAAGCGGGTGGGGGAATAATCGCTATGTTTTGAACGCGGCAATGTTTTATTTTACCTCGGATATCAAAACCTTGGCCTCATTGTTTGCGAGAGGCTACGCGGCTTTCTTTATTTTCGGGTTTTTATCAAAAACGGGATTCGATTTGGCGCGTTTTTCGCCGAAAGTACAAAGTTATTTTTCCCTGTCCAGCTACCGGCAGTATGTCGCGATCGTGTATTTTTTGCTTGTAGTTTCCTGGGCCGCATTCCTTACGCGCGATGATCCTAAAAAAAATTAGCTTTCAATTCGAAAAGGTATTTACTGTTTTTTTCCTTTTTTATTTATCTGCCATGCTTTCTCTGGGCAGGGCTTTTTCAGTCCTGCATATAAAGACCCCGTTTGTCCCGGTCTTTATCACGGAGATCGTCCTGGGCGCGGCGATATTTTTCATTTTGCTGAATTTAAAGAAGGCCGTTGCTCTGCCCGGAAAATTTCTTTTTGTTTTCTTTGCTTATCTTTTTTTGAACGTAACCTATCTGGCCGTTGCTTTAGCCCAACGCAAATTTTTCGCTTTTAAAGACATCACCTTGGCACTGTACCCGCTTTTCCTTTTAGCCGCCTATATCGTTTTTTCCGACAGGCGTGTTTTCCGTCGTTTATTCCATGTCCTGGTGATAGCGAATATCATCGGGATCCTTTTGGCGCGTATCCTTATTTTCCACGTTTTCCCCTGGCTGGCATTGAAATTCAGCGTCGTGGTAAACATACGCGTCACTAATTACGGGTTATATTTCGGGATCATCCTTTCTTTTCTCTTTGCGCTATTGCCGACGGTCAAGTCAAAGGTTGCCAGGTCCTTTATCTACCTGCTCATGGCGTCAAATTTGTACATTTTATTTATCGTCGGCGAACGAAGCATATGGCTTGCCGTATTGGCCCTTTTTGCCTTCCTTTTCTTTGTCCTCAGGCGCCAGTTCATAAAGCCGTTTCTTCGCCTGTGTTTGCTATGTGTCCTGGTTTTTACGCTTTTATTGCATTTTGACCTGCGGATCATGAGCAGGGAGAAGATAGATAACCTGCTGACGAAGGCGCACCATTTTGCTCCTTTTATCGCTCTTTTAGTGCCCCTGGAAGCTCCGGTTGAAAAAGGGATAAGCCCCGAATTTACTAAAACAGCCGAGACTGTTTCGGCGGAAATGCGCTCAATCTTAAACCAGCAGATAAAAAACGATTCCAAGCGGGCATTTAATTTTGACGAAGCGGATAATGAAGCAAGGTACGTCGCTTTCAGGGAGGTTGTTTCTGCTTCAGCGGGCGTGAGCAGGACGGTCAATTTCCTGGGGATCAGGCTCCATGAGAATGAGTGCCAAGGCGCGATGCGGGGCAACCTTTTTTTCAGGTTTGCCTTATGGGAGCAGGCGCTGACCTTCGGCTTGCAATCCCCGTTCTTTGGCCAGGGCTTCGGCGTGTATCCCAACATAAGGGTCTGGTCCCACGAATACATGAACCCCATAGCGGTAAAAAACAGCTTTATGAATACGGGCCTGAGGCCGGTGCATAACGACCTGCTGACCGTCTTTTATAAGACAGGGCTTGTCGGCTTGCTTTTGTTCCTGGCGATAACCGTGTATAATTTCTTTTACGGTTTCAAGGCGTTGATAAAAAGTACGGATGAGCGGACCCGTATTTTATTGACCGGAGCCCTGGGCGGGCTTATCTGCTGGCATGTATTAGCCTTGCTGTTCGATATCATCGATTCTCCTCCCACGAATATTTTTCTTTGGGTCCTGGGAGGTTTCATTTTTTCATTATCAAATAACAGGGGCCGGGAAAACAGCGAAAGGGTTTAGCCGGGTATGCAGTCTATGGGTAAGGTTAAAGGCGAGCTTCCTGCGGGCGTAAAGGAAAAAATAAAATTCTTGAGCGACCCCGCCGGATATAATATGGCCGAGGAATGGTATGAGATCGCCCGGGAGGACCATTTTTGGGTCCGCCTGCGGTTCGCTATCTTACGTAAAATCGCGGCAGAAAACGTATTTACGGGGAGGGTCCTGGACGTAGGATGCGGACACGGTGTCAGCAGGGAACAGATCGAAGAGCATTATCATTGCGCCGTAGATGGCTGTGACCTGAATCTCGCGGCTTTATCGCGGGCAGTAGCGGGAAGGGGAGACCTGCTTTTTTACAACGTGCGTAACAGGACGGAAGAGCTTAAGGAAGGTTTTTCGGCGGTTGTTTTATTCGACGTCCTTGAGCACGTGCCGGACCCGGTAGAATTCCTTCGTTCGGTCGGGTTTCATCTCGGCAATGAAGGGAGATTAATAATCAATGTCCCGGCCTTACAGATGCTTTTCAGCAAATATGACCTGGCCGCAGGACATATAAAGCGTTATGCGTTATCTTCCCTGAAAAGAGAGCTGGCTGAAGCGGGATTTGAAATAGAAAAGGCGACGTATTGGGGGGTTGTCTTTATCCCGCTGCTTTTAGTCAGGAGGCTTGCGCTGCGGTTCGTTCCAAAGGAAAAAATAATCCAGACAGGCTTTCGTCCCGGCGGCAGGTTTTCCGCCTTTATCCTTGAGTCGCTTTCCCGGTTAGAGCGGATGTTGCCGATGCAGCCTATCGCAGGAACATCCCTTATGGTCATTGCCAGAAAAATTAAACGCAAAGGATAAGCCCATGCCTAAGCTGAGCGTAGTCATACCGGTATTTAACGAAGCGGATAATCTGCCGCGCTTATACCAGAGATTCAAGGCCCTTTTGCCGCAGCTGAGAAAAGAGATATCCGCCGAAACGAAAGAAGATATCGAGATACTCTTTGTCAATGACGGAAGCTCCGATAATTCAGCCGCCCTTCTTGAGTCTTTCGCTGCTTCGGAGCCCGCCGTATACAGGTATATAAGCTTATCGAGGAATTTCGGCCACCAGGCCGCGGTATCCGCGGGTATTTATCATGCGCGCGGCAGCGCGGTCGTGATCATGGATGCCGACCTTCAGGACCCCCCGGAGCTCATCCTTGATATGGTGAAAAAGTGGGAAGAGGGGTTTGATGTCGTGTATGCGGTGAGGCAAAAGAGGGAGAGCCCGTTTTTCAACAACATCGCCTATAAGTTTTATTACTGGTTCAAGTGCCTTATCGCCGATTATCCCGTGCAGAAGGATTCCGGTGATTTCAGCCTCCTTGACAGGAAGATCGTCGAGGTGATCAATAAGTTCCCGGAAAAAGAGCGCTATGTCAGGGGCTTAAGGGCCTGGGTCGGTTTCAAGCAGGTAGCCCTTCCGTACAGGCGGGTCGAAAGGCAGGCGGGTAAATCAAAATATTCCTTTTTCGCCCTTGCAAGGCTTGCCTTAAGCGGGATCTTATCCACCAGCGTCAAGCCGCTGTTTATTTCGGGGCTGTTCAGTTTTATAAGCATCCTGATGATCATCGGCGTGATCGTTTACTCTGTTTTTTCCAAATTCTACATCCCGCAAGACCAGATGCCAAAGGGCTGGACGTCGCTTATCATCACGGTTGCCGTGTTTAGCGGGTTACAATTGATCTCTATCTGGCTGCTTTCGTTATATATGGCAAGGATGTACCGGGAAATGCTCTCGCGCCCGACATACCTGATCGCGCACGATAGCCTGAAAAAAGACGGGGAGGGAAGATAGCGTTTATGCGTTTGATCGATCTCATACGGCAGAGGCAAAAGGCCATCCGCGGGAGCGTTGTTTTCTCCATCGCCGCCTATGCCTTCTACCTGAGGCTCAATAAATTAGCGCACCATACCCTGTGGGCGGACGAGATGGATCAGCTCACCAAACTGGACAGGCCGTTTTCGGAATTCTTGAGGCTGCTGCCGGGCTGGGAGTTCTGTTCTTACCTGAGCGGAGATTTCTATCTGACATACCCATTCCTTAAGGCCTTCTCTTACAACAAATGGGGCCTAGCGATCCCCCACATCATAATCACGGCTATCGGTTTGTACCTGCTGTACCTTGTCTGTAAAACGTATTGTAAAACATTGGTAGGCTATGTCATAACCTTCCTGCTCGTCTGTTTCAATGCCACGATGATCTGGCATGCCACCGAGATCAGGTATTACGCGGTATTGCCTACGCTGGCACTGGGCGCTTTTCATGCATGGCACCTGCTTACAAACGACGTAAACCTGACAAAAGGGAAGAGAAGGCTGATCGCCGCTTTCTTTATCGTCGTGATATTGTTCCATGCCTACGGAAGCATAATCCTGCTCACCACCTTTTTCTACAACTTTTTACTCAGGGCGGCAAACCGCAAAGGAACGGCAGATTTTTTCCGGAAGAATATGGGGATATTTCTGCCGGTTTTCCTCATAACCGCTCCCCTATGGCTATTCCGCGTCCTGGGCGAACACCTTGCCTATCGGAATGATTGCACGGTCTTTCAGTATATACCGAACCCGCTTTTGGATTTTATCGGTTTTCTGAAGGGGATTTTCGGCAATTTAATAGGGGATAGAAGGTTATATTTTCTGCTTGCGGGCGTATTCTTTCCCTTTATTCTGCCCTCTCGCGATAAATTCAGGCACATAATGCTTTTGTTCGCCATGGTGATCCTCCCGATCAGCCTTATTTTATTATCTGATTT
>JAQTNM010000069.1 GCA_028713875.1 Candidatus Omnitrophota bacterium
GGTATGCCGAATGCAATGTTTGATTCCAGGGTATCATCTATAAGCACTATCTGCTGAGAAACATAGCCTATCTCTCTGCGATAGGCGGCAATATTGGAGGAGGTGATGGGCAAGGCGTTGTAATAAAGCGCGCCTTGCGAAGGGCTCAGGAGCCCGGTTACGATATCTACAAGCGTGCTCTTGCCCGCTCCCGTTTCGCCGACGATTGCAATGGTGGAATTGAGCGGTATGCTGAGCGAAAGGCCGTTGAATATGGGCGCGGCCGTTCCCTTATAGGAAAAGGTTATCCTGTCCAAAATAATACATCCGGCTTCAACGCTTATTTGTTTTTCGGGATGATCGAAAGGCGGGGCAAGCTCTTCCTTCTTTTCGTTCATAATATCGTGGATAATATCCAGGCTGTTCAGCGAATAATGGAATAAATTTATATTGGTGTATATCTTGTTGATCGAGGGCAGGAAGCGGAATGACGCGATGACCATCACCGTCATCATCGGTATAAGCTTGGAAGACGGCCAACCGGAATTAACGCTTACCAATATGATGATGAGGGCTACGGAGAACAACAGGGTCTCCAGCATGTAACGCGGAAGGCCGGAAACAAAATTGAATTTTACCAGGCCGTCGGAATACTTCCCTACCGCGGAGGAGAACTTCTCGATAAAAAACCCCGGCACATCGTATACCTTTATCTCCTTGATCGCCTGCAATGACTGCAGGGCATGCTTATGAAGCTGATCGCTGTATTTCTCCCTGATAACGGAATATGCCTTGATCCTTTTTTTGAAAAAAGTATTCATGATGACGGTGATAAGGCAGAAAACAACGACGAGGGAAAGGGTCATCACCGGATAAAAACAGACCAAAAGCAGGAATATGACGGATATGTTCATTATCTCGGAGCTGATCAGGATCAGCGGGGTTAAGAACGACTGGGTCAAGAGCCCGACTTCGGTGATTATATTTTTGAATAAGATCGCGGAGTTATTTTCGAAATGAAACGCATAGGGCTTAGCCAGGTACGACCCTAATATGCCGCTGGAAAGGCGGTTATAAACGTCGCTTACAAAACGCTGCTGCAGATACAGCATGAATAAAGAATAAAGCGCCTTTGCGGCAAACAACGCCAGCGCAGCCACTATCAATAGCGAGAAAAAATACACCGTATTGGTAATGCCGGTCAACCGGGAAAACCAGATAAATATGCGGGATGAGCCGATCTTGTCAAAGTTAAGGTAGAGGTTCATGATAGGTATCATGATCCCGATGCCGAAAGCCTCGGATAAAGAAAGGAAAAAATAGCCGAAAGAAAGCGCAAAAAGCCTGCGCATCTCTTTTTTGGTTAATATCAGGCGTAATTTTTTAAGCGTTTGTGTTTTTACCATATTTTCCAAGCTCATTTGACCATGCCTTTAACCAATCCTGGTCGGCATAGGCATAGCGCCGGCAGAAATGCTCCCTGGCCTTCTGGACCTCAGGGCTTAACCACCAATCAAGCGGATGGGCATATACCTGGTTTGCCTTTTCAGCCGCGGCTTTGGGGTCCCGGTATAAAACTCCTGCCTTTCTTAAAGGTTCCAGGTACTCCTCAGATCCTTCCCTCATTAAATAAACGCTGTGGTCCCAGTAAAAAATACTCGGCACGTTTATTACCAGCGCCTCAAGGAATGACGTGTGAGGATGGTTGATCACCGTCAAGCGCACGCGCTTCAGATATTCCATAAGATCGCCGTCTTTGAGCACTTGTATACCCGGAAAAAGGCCCTCCAATGCCTTTATCTGGCCCCATCCATAGTCTATCGGGTATGGACGGTACAGGAATTGTTTAAAGAGGTCCTTTTGAAGGCTGCCGATAAATATCCTTTCGTCTTCAAAATACCTGGGCATATCCTCAGGCTGCAGAAAAGTAGAAAACCTGTAAGCGTAGCGCGGAACGCCCATGCTGATAAAAAGCACGCGCTCATCCTTTGGGCAATACGTATCTTTGAGGCGGGATAAGTGCGGGCTGGGAAGATACGCCTCCCTCCTGTCGTTTTCAGGGTTTATCCCCCAGGTATAAAAAACATCCTTTTCTTTTGCTGTCCGCTCCTGGAGCGTGGAAAGAAAAAGCCCGTATCCTCCGCCGTGCTGAAATTCGATAAATTTTGTATCGCCCCCCGAAAGTTGCGCGGCAAAAAATTTGAACATTTCATTATAGAACCAGCCTACGGCCGAACCCACGGCCCTGACGTTACGTCCGCTTCTTTTTACGACGGGCATATATTCATGGAACTTCTTGAAATCTTCGATATAACATTTTGGTATCGCAGACGGGATGATCCGGTTGATAAAATCACGGAACCGGTCGCCGCTTCCGGTTAATTTTATTTTTTTCCTTAAGGAAGGCTCGTATACAGCCTCTTGAGGGAATAAACGCTGAGTGTCGAAAAAATCCGTAAAACCTACGCCGGACCTCAGGGTAAGGGATAAACGGTCGATATTACGCAAATGATACATATCAACGAGGACCGTAGAGCTCCCGGAGAACAAATTTTTTGTTATAGCGTTAAAAATCCTGGTTTTCAGGTTCGGGATATACTGCGTTCTTAAGCTTTTGGTTTCGGGAACGCCTTCAATAGTGATCAGATTGCGCGGCCGCAACGCGTAATTGGCAAGACTGAAAATCTTGAAGTTATACGCATCGCTGTTTATTCTATCTGCCATAAATTCCCGTGTGTCGTAGGTAGCCAGGTCACAGCATTCAGCCGCAAGAACATGCGTATAGGCATCTGGGAACAAGCGCACCGAATTCTCTATCCTTTTATATCTTTCATAGACGATCTTGATAAATGACAATAACCACGGGCCGGCCAATGTCTGCCAATACTTCGGAGGATACGATACTCCGTGGAGATGGTTAAATTCGCCGGCTATCTCTTTCAGCAGATCGAGATAAACAGCGTAACAGTAATCCGCCGCCTCTTTAAGCTTTAAGGCCGGTTTCCATGGGGAAGGCAGGAGTTCATAATCTCTTCCTTCAAGCAAACCCTTATTCGCTCCGGAAAGGCACCAGGGCCCAAGCAACAACACCTGCCCTTTCGTATCCCATATTTCAGATAATGCGGTCGTGGCTAAATATTGTTTCATGCCTGTTTTATGGCAACTCTTTTCAATGATCTCATTTGTGCTTTTGCCTAAAGTCATTTTTTTAAGAGGAAGAGATGGAAACCGCCTTCTTGTTTACTTGCTAAATCTTGCGCATACAAGGGCTCGATAAACCTCAGGACGGTGTTCATCCATTCTTTTTTTATGCCTGCCCGCTCCTGCGGATCGAGCATATTGGACATTTTGATCAGCAGGGGAGAAAGCGGCCTTAACCCGATATCCCAGAATTTCAAGGTTGTCCCTGACAAATAATACTTATGGTCCAGGATCGTAAAACCTTCCTTGCGCGCAAGGCCGGCAAAATCTTTGTATGAGATAACCCACTTGAGGTTATCGGACCTGCCCCTGTTGAGCATCTTCAGCAATTCGGACCTTTTTTCCCTCCACCTGTATGAAGCGCAATAGTCAAGGAATTTTGTATTGGGCATACAGAGGATTGCCGTGCCCCCTTTACGCAATACGCGGTAAATCTCCCGTATCGACTTTTTGAGGTCATCCAGCCAGTAGATTATATTGGAAAAAACAGTGCCTAATTCCCCGTCGGCAAAAGGAAGCCGGTTATTCGCGTTATGCAGCTTCAGTTCCCTGTAACAATGCAGCATCCCGGCCTGATTAAGCAGGTTTTTCTTATGGTCAAGCCCAAAGTCGAATTTTCCCCGCGGGCTCTTCACGATATACGTATCCAGGTCCTTTACGGCAGCAGCGTCGTAGATGTCCTTATTTTCCCAAAATCCTTCGGCGGACAAATTCACATAGACGTCGTATTCGCAGGAAAACCTGCCTCCGGCAGTGATAAAGCTGAAGAGCCCGCTCCCGCACCCCAGGTCTAAAGACGGGCTCATGACGTTGTACCTGCTTACCAGGCTTGAGGCAATGGCATCCCACAAAGCGCTTTCCGGCCTCAGCCATACAAGATTAAGGTGCTCCCTCAGGTAACTTCCTGCTTCCTTGTGAAGGATATTTTTTGCGCTCACCTTTTCACATCCTCCCACTGAAGGGCGCTGCCTTTCTTGACTTTCCGCCTTACGGCCATACCGGAGAGTATATCGAGGTATTTGGCGGGGATCCCCTTTTGGGGGCGCAGTATCTCGACATTTTTGCGGGAAATGACCTCGCCGGGCCTGATATCTTCTACGGCATATATCGACTTATGGAAATTCACTTGCATGGGGGCTTCAGATCTCCTCACTTTTTTAAAAGGGACCCCCAGGGCCTGTTCTGCCTCCCTGACCCCCCCGATGATCAGCTCCATAGGGCCGGGTTCCATGGAGAAGAAATTGTCCGGGCCGGGCTCGTTATGATCCAGGGTAAAATGCTTTTCGATGACCTTTGCCCCCAGCGCTGCCGCGGCAATGCTCACCGCCACCCCCTCGGTATGGTCGCTAAGGCCCACCGGATAATCAAAGGCCTGCTGCAGCATCTGCATAGTGCGCAAGTTCATATCGGAAGGCTCTGCCGGGTATTGGCTCACGCAGTGAAGCAGGATAATGCTTTCATTCCCGGCCGATTCTATCGTCCTGACCGCCTCAGCGATATCGCTTAAATCCGAAACCCCCGTGGAAAGAAAAACAGGCTTTTTGAATCCGGCGGCATACTTTAAAAGAGGAAGGTTCGTAAGGTCATCCGACCCGAATTTGAAAGCGGGGATCCCCCCGATCTTATTCAGCAGGTCGACGTCCTTGCGGTGGCTGGGAGTGGAAAACGCCATAACGCCTTTGGACCGCGCATATTGTATCAACCCGGACTGGAAACGCTCGGTCATACGGTCTTCGCTTGATCTGAATTCTTCGTATTGATCGACTGTGCCGCGGCCATCCTTCAATATGGCGCCTTTCATCGCCACGGTAGCGGCATGAAAGGTCTGGAATTTCACGGCATCCGCCTTGATCTCTATGGCCTTATCGATCAATCTTTTTGCTTCGGGCATATTTCTGAAATTGACCCCCAGCTCCAGGATCACAAAACACGGGTGCCCTTCCCCTATGAAACGGCTGCCTACCCTGACTGTTTTCATCTTTTTTCTCCCGAAATGATTTTTATATTTTCATCCCTGCCCGCGTATTTCTCGACCCTGACCTTACGGCTCTCTATCACAACTTCGCATTTTTCTTCCAATTCCCTGGCATAGGCGCAATGCTTGCAGGGCTCCAGCCTCTCGCAACTTTTATGCTCGGCGTGGATCCTGCGAATGGAATTCAAACCCTCTCCGTGCCAGATATCAAACAGCGAATCCTCGCGCGCATTCCCCAAAACCGCCTCCTCCCTCTCATCGCAATGGCACATCAGAATCGTGCCGTCAGCCCCGATACTGAGCCTCTGCCAGGGATAGCTGCAGCAGAAATCTTTCAGGTACCGTATTTCCGTATCTTCCCTTAAAAAGTCTATCAGGGGATTGGAGACGATCTCATCGGCATAGGGCTTAAACATCTCGTAAAAATACCTCGGGTCCTCCTGGATAGCCGGCCATATCGTCTGGACCCTCAGCACGGGCTTCTGGCTTTTTCTTTTTCTCTTTAATTCGGCGAAATCCCTCATCTTCCTCAGTATGTCCTGGAACTTTGCGGGCTTGCGTATGGATTCGTATTTCTCTCCCCACCCGTCTATTGAAAGGGTGAGCCAATCCAGGCCGTTATCGATCAACCGTTCAAAAAGTGCTCCATCCAAATTTAATCCGTTGGTGAGGCTCGAAACCTCCCGTATGCCGGAATCTTTGGCGTATTTGAGCATTTTTACCAGGTCCGGGTTCATAAAGGCTTCCCCGCGCAAAGAAAGGCGTATGGAGAACAGGTTAAAGCGGGCGCATTCGTCGACGATCTTTTTAAAAAGGGAAAGATCCATCAGCGTGCGCCTGACGTTGTTCCTGAAAATATCCGTCCGCGTATAGCACATCGGGCAATCCATGTTGCAGAGGGAAGATATCTCAATGTCTACGTGCAAAGGAAACTTTGCGACCTTGCGCCAGCGCGGAAAATTGTACCACTGGAAGTGGTTCCATAGATAATCCCGCAAATGGCCCTTTCCCCTCAGATAATGGAACCTCAGTTGGCCGCTTAAGCTTGTTAAAAATATCTGGTCCTGTTCGATCCTCTGCGCCATATCAGTTATTCCGGTTTAAGAAATCAAAAAGCCGCTTATTCTCTTTGATGATAGCTTCGGGCTGTTCATAATATTCGATGACTATAAATTCCGGGGCTGACCGTGCAAGCAAAAAAGACAATATCCCATATTCGTATTCCGTAGGTGCTGCGTGCATGTCAAAATCGCCTTGCGCGTGGGAAAGGTGTATCTCGCGCAGCAGCTCAAGCGGCAGCTTCGCAATATACTCAAACGGGTCGATGCCGAAACTAAAGCAGGTTACGCTCAGGTGCCCGATATCCAGGGCCAGGCCGCACCCGAGGGAACGCAGCGCATCCGATATAAACTCTGCTTCGCATACGTGCTCGTATGCCCCGCCCTTGTGGTAATCGAGGTTTTCAAGCGATATGCCCCCGTCAAAGGCCTTGCGGATCTTGGCGAGCCGCTGGGAGGCGGCCTTCATTATATCCTCCCTGCTTAACGTGGGGCTTAGGTGATTGGGCCAGAAACAGTCGTTCTCGTCGGGATTCAGCTTAATATCCAGGCAGCTCGGCCCGAGGTCAAAAGACATATACCCGACGTCATGCCTGTTTATCGCCTTCAGGGACTGCTCGTTCATCTCTTCCGCGAATTGAAGATCGATCAACCCGTTCGTATGATAGACCTTGGGGAGGACATGAGCGTCCATTTCCGCAAGCCTTCCGATATTCCTGACCACTAAAATATCCACCACATCCTTTAACCCGGGAAAAACGGCATTAAAATGCTGGGAGACCGGAAGCGCTATTTTTGGCCTGTGCATCAGGCTCCCTCCCGGCGCTTGATGTTCTTTATATACCAGCGCAGCGTTTGTTCCAGGCGTGCGCTAAACGGGGCCCTCTCCCTCCATCCCAGGGCAACGACCCTTTTATTGCAGCCCATGTCTTTCAATGAATCTCCTGGCACAGGAGGCAGATACACGATCCTGCTTTTAGTCTTTATACGGCCCAGGAGCTCGCGGGCGATGACATTGACGCTCATCTGCCTGCCTGTGGCGACATTGTAGATCCCGCTCCCCTTCTCCATCGCCAGGACCGTTGCCGCGGCAACATCCTCGATGTGTATGAAGTCCCTTGTCTGCCTTCCGCTCCCGTATACCGTAAGGTCTTTTCCCTGCAAAGCCAGGTAAATGAATTTTGGGATCACCGAAGCATACGCGGAAGAATAATCCTGCCCTTCCCCGAATACGTTGAAATAGCGCAAAATAACGCACGGTAAGCCGAAATTAAGCCGGTAGATATTCAACAGGTGCTCCGCGTCAAGCTTGGTTAAACCATAGACACTGTTGGGAGCCGGTATGAGGGTTTCCTTCATCAGGGTCCCCTCCTTGACGTTCCCGTATACAGCCCCTGAGCCGGCATAGGCGATCTTCTTAACCTTATTTTTCAATGCCCAGGAAAGAAGATTGATCGTTCCGTAAACATTGTTCTCTACGTAAAATTTTGGCCGTGCGAAGCTTTCCTCTACGGAAGTTGCGGCAGCTAAATGAAAAACATACTCAATG
>JAQTNM010000070.1 GCA_028713875.1 Candidatus Omnitrophota bacterium
GACTATTCGCGTCTGAGAATTGACTCCCCCGTGGCTTTCTCGTCATAAAGGGGGAGAGTGCCACCTTAAAATTGATGTTGTATCAAATAACGGAAAACGCTCAAAGCTGCCTTTGATCCCTCGCCGGCAGCGATGATGATCTGCTTTTCCGGCACGTCCGTGACATCGCCGGCGGCAAAGACCCCGGGGACATTGGTCTCATTGCGGGAGTTTACCTTTATCTCTCCGTATTGGTTCTTATCAATGCCTTTGACGAATTCGGAGTTCGGGATAAGTCCGATCTCGACGAATATGCCCTCAACGGGAATAACCTCTTCTTTGCCGTCTTTTTTAATCCTGATCCCGGAGACAAACTTATCTCCCAGGACAGCAGTTACCTGCGCGCTGTTTAAGACCGTGACATTAGCAGCCTGGTTCAACTTATCCTGCATTATCGGGTCGCCTGTAATCCGGTCGGATATGTTGATGACATGAATGCGCCTGGCGATCTTTATCAATTGCAGCGCCGCATCCAGGGCGGAATTACCGCCGCCGATAACGGAAACGTCTTTACCGGAAAATAGCGGTCCGTCGCAGGTAGCACAATAAGTCAGGCCTTTGTTCTTGAATTCCTTCTCGCCGGGCACACCCAGCTCCCTTGACCTCTTGCCTGAAGCAATGATCACTGTCCTGGCCTCATAGGCACCCTTATCGGTCTTGACTAGGACCTTATCGCCTGTTTTCTGGAGCTCAATTACCTTTTCATTGTCTTTCAATTGTATATCGAATTTGCGCATATGCTCTTCAAACTTAGCCGCCAGGTCCGGCCCGGTAATAAACTGGTAGCCGGTATAATTCTCAATATCCCCGCTCCAGGCAGTCTGGCCGCCGATATCTTCGCTGACAACCAAAACTTCCATTTTTTTGCGCGCGGCATACACGCCTGCGGTTATGCCCGCAGGCCCTGCGCCGATAATAATAAGGTCGAGCATATTACAATCCCAGTACGCTTTTTATCTTTTCTTTGTCAAACCCCACAATGATCTGTCCGTCAATGTCAAGCACGGGCACGCCCATCTGTCCGGATTTCTCTATCATGACGCTAGCTGCCTGCTCGTTGCTGGAAACATCAATATCTTCAAAAGCAATATTGTTTTCTTTCAAGAACTGCTTAGTGCGTATGCAGAACGGACAGGTAGGTGTGCTGTATATTGTCACTTTCTTATCCATAACGCCTCCCTTTTAGATCTGCCCCTTGAGGTCAATCAGCTTCTTAAGATGGTCTTTCTCCTGTGCGATCAGCTCTTCTACTATCTTATGGTCGTATTCCGGAATGACCTTCTTCATGCCCTCATAGAAAACAATGGAATCCTCTTCGAATTTTATCCCGGCGCCTATGGCCTCGGCGTCGTTTTTCATCTTCTTGGCGATAAGCTCGCCCTGGCCTGCTTTGGTGAATATGTGCTCTGAGGCCAAGGCATTCATGTAAGCCAGGTATTCGTCGGCATATATCTTGGGGGGCTCGTATTTTTCCACTTTATCCAGTATCGCCTTAAAGACAGCGATGTGTTTTTCTTCTTCTCCGGCCAGGTATTTAAAGACGTCCCCTGCTTTATCGTCCTGGGACTGCTTGGCCAGGATGTTATAGAAAACCATTCCGTTCTTTTCAATCTGGATGCCCAATTCCACTATTTCGCTTGCGGAAAATATGTTACCCATAAATCATGCCTCCTGTTTTAAATGATGGGGGGTCAAATCCACGATCTCTTTTACTTCCATGACAATCACATATTTAGGCTCGGGTAAAAGGCTCTCAGGATGCCGCGGGTGGCCTTTCTCTCCCGAAATATTCTTAAGGACGCGCTGGGTTATCCGGCTGGTGACCCTGTCTTCCCAAGCCTTGATAAGACCCTGGTCAAAATCTCCGACAGCAGCTATCCTGGCTTTGCCGATAAGGCAATAACCTTTAAATTTATGTTCGTTGAGCGCCGTGATGCTGATATTAGGATTGGCGCTTAAATTAGCGAAGGTCTGGCCTTTATAAAGGTCCAGGAGATAGATCTTGCCTTCCGGCTTTATCTGGATTATCCCTTTGCAGGAGTTATGCGGAGCTCCGTCTTTGGAAATCGTGGAAACAAGCACACAGCCCTGGTTATGCAAAAAATGTACTATATCTGCGCTTAATGTTTTGTTCATAAGGATTGACCTTACATTTTTTCAAACATATCCTTGCCTACCCCGCATTCGGGACAGACCCAGGTATCGGGTAAATTCTCAAAAGCAGTACCGGGCTTGACCCCCTGCGTGGGGTCTCCGGCTGCTGGGTCGTAAACGTATCCGCAAACTGTGCAACGGTATTTGTTCATCTGTCCTCCTGTGTTATCTTTATGTTTTTAAAAAGGCGGTGCGGATGCGCATAAAAAATCACCTCATCCGCACATGGAACTTACTTCTTTCTCTTCTTGGCCTTCTTCTTGGACTTCTTCGGTCCACATGATCCGCAACCCATATTTTCACCTCCTTTAAAATAAGGTCTGGCTCTGCTGCTTAGACCTTGTTTTACTCCGCACTATGCGCTGAGCTTCTCTTGTAGTATTTTTCCGGCAAACTCTTTGCCGAATTCATAACACAGGTTCAGCTCTTCTTCGCTGGGAGTATATTTGACGCCGATACCGGCTTGAGCCAGTTCTATCCCCGCTTCTTTCATAATACCTTCTATCTCCTTCGTTGCCCCTCCTGCCCAACCGTAAGAGCCGAATGCGCAGGCAAGCCTTTCCCTGGGCTTGCTCCCTTTTAAAAATTCCAGAAAGGCGGCTATCGTAGGAAGCATATCGTTGTCATGGGTCGATGAGCCTATAACAAAACCTTTGGCATTCAGCATCTCCTTGATGATCTCCGTACGGTCGGATACCACGATATCAAAAAGCTTCACCTGGATATTGCTGTCGCTTATGCCTTGCGCGATTCTTTCGGCCATCTTTGCGGTTGCCCCCCACATCGTTTCATAAACAATGACCGCCTTGGGCACGGTCTGGTTCTTAGCCCAGGATAAATAGGCGTTGATGATTTCGGCGGGGTCCCTGCGCCAGATAATGCCGTGGCTGGGCGCGATCATATCAATAGGGATATTCATCTTTTGGACTTCTCCAATTTTGCCCAGGATAATAGAACCCAGCGGCCAGAGGATATTCGCGTAATATTTTGTTGCCTCCTCCATCAGTACCGCGTTATCCACTTCATCGTCAAAACGCTCTGCTGTCGCATAATGCTGGCCGAATGCATCGTTGGGTAAAAGAAGTTTCTCTTGGGGGCAATACGTGAACATGCTGTCCGGCCAATGGACCATCGGCGCTTCTATAAAAGAAAGGGTCTTTTTGCCTAAGTTCAGCTTGTCGCCTGTCTTCACAGTTTGAAAATCCCATTTGCCGTAATAATGCTTTTCTAGGCCCTCCCTGCACTTTGCTGTCCCCATGAGCCTGGCCTTAGGGCAAAGCTTAAGTATCTCGGGGAGCGCTCCGGAATGATCGGTTTCCACATGATTGACCACGATATAATCTATCTTTGCAGGGTCAATGACTTCCTTGATCCTGCGGATCATCTCCTGCGCAAAAGGACCGTAAACAGTATCCACCAGGGCTATCTTTTCATCAAGGATCAGATAGGAGTTATAAGTAGTGCCGCGGCTGGTGGAATAAGTGTGGCCATGGAAATTCCTGACGTTCCAGTCCACCGCACCTACCCAGAATATGTCTTTTTTAATCTCTGATTTTGCCATGACCGCAAGCTATTTCTTTTTAGCCTTCTTTTTAGGAACGGCTTTGCTTTTTGCCTTCATCGGCCTGCCGCAGCACCAGACTGTTGTCCTGGATATCCCCAGGTCGCTTACTATGACTTCACGGCCGCAAGGGATACAGGATAATTTCTGCCCTTTTTTAATCTTTGCCATCGTCCCCTCCTTTTTTTAAAAATTATACACCTATTTCAAAAATACGCCACTCACTTTACACATACTCATTCAATACTTCTTTGAGCCGGGCTTCTCTATCCTGCACTGTTTTTTCAAATTTAGGAAGCCTGTCTTCAAAAGCCGGCAGCTCTTTTTTATAAAATGTTCCTAAGGCTATGGGTTTGTCGGCATTATAATCCCATTCCCGTATTTTATCCATTGCCTTATAATAATCCGTGTAATCGTGGTCTTTTAATTCATAGGCCCTCTTGTCGTAATATTGGTACATATTATAGTAGGTCACGCATACCTGCAGCACGTCTACCAGGGCAAAGCCCTTATGTAAAATAGCTTCTTTAAAAATCTTCTTTAATAATTCCAGCCCGTGGGAAGTGCCGCGGGCAATAAAAGTGGCGCCGCTTGAAAGCATGAGCTCCAGGGGATTAATGGGAAGTTCGCTGGTGCCCAAAGGTGTAGAACGGCCCCGGAATCCCAAAGGAGAAGTAGGTGTGTATTGACCGGTGGTAAGCCCGTAAACGCGGTTATTATGGATGATCATAGTGATATCGATGTTTCTTTTGGCGGCGAATATCAGGTGTTCCATGCCTTCGCCGTAAGCATCCCCGTCTCCGGCAAAACCGATTACCTTAAGGTTTGGCCTGGCAAGCTTTATGCCTTCAGCCGCAGGCACCACTCTTCCGTGAATGGAATAAAAGCTGTTGGCGTTTATATAATCCACGATCTTGGCATGACAGCCTATCCCGGAAACCAGCACTACATTTTCAAGGGGCGTGCCTTCTTGGGCCAATGAAGAAAGTGCTGCTTTAGCGGCATTTAAAATGGCGAAATTACCGCAGCCCGGGCACCAAGTATTTTGCGCATAAGTACCTAAGTTAACCGGATCCATTTTTGCCCCCTATTTTATAGAGGAGCAATCCTTCAATTGCTCCTGCAGTTCTTCCAGAGAAAATGGCCTGCCGTCATATTTGAGTATTTGTTTATCCGTTTTAATGCCGTAGCACATAAGCAATCCTGAAAGCTGGGCCGTGGCATTGCTTTCCACGCAGATTAACGTTTTACTTTGCCCTATCGCATCTTTTACTTTTTGCAAAGGCAGAGGCCAAAGCACGGCCGGCTGAATCACTTTCATACCTAATTCTTTGGCCGCTTCCACGCAAACCCCCTTATTTGAACCCCAGCAGATGACTGCGGTCGCTGCGCCGCTATCCCCGTAAACATTTACGGTCGGATAATTCTCCAGTTCCTTTTCAAGATATTTACCTTTACGCAGGCGTTTATCCTGCATGGTTTTGCTCAGGCCCGGCTCTTCTGTGGTAATACCCAGCTCATCGTGCTCATAGCTGTTTATCTTTACGACATTACCTTTAAGCGGAGCGAATGCCAGCGGAGAAACACCCGTTTCTGTATTCAAATATCTTTTATAGGCATCTTTACCGTCCCAGTACGCAGGACCCTCTTCTTTGACCGCAGGCATGGAGTTTATGTCAAAACTGTATGCCCCTTCGCCCATATTTTTATCGGAAAGGATAATCACCGGCGTCTGGTATTTCCAGGCCATGTTCAGGCAAGCTCCTGACCAGTAATATGCTTCCTCGGCATCTGCCGGGGCAACCACAAGCCGGCTAAATTCTCCCTGCCCGGCGCTCAAAGCAAAATTAAGCTCTGTCTGGGCTGAATATGTGGGTAAGCCCGTGCTCGGCCCGGGCCTTTGGCCTAAAATAACTACAAGCGGAAGTTCGGACATCCCCGCAAAACTAAAGCCTTCGGTCATCAGGCAAAAACCTCCTCCGGAAGTGCCCACTGCTACCCTCTCTCCGGCGTAGGAAAATCCCAGCGCCATCAGTATCACGCTTATTTCGTTTTCCGGGTGGATCACCTTTAAAGAAAAATCTTTGCTCAACCCCGCCAGAGAATGCAGAACCGGCGAAGTAGGGGTCATGGGATAGGAGATATAAGCCTTAAGTCCCGCGCTGATCAATCCTAAACCCATAGCCTCATTGCCGGTAACGACCGGAAGCGGCTCCTGCTTGAGCCGCTCTATGCCGGATATTTTGTCAACGGCGTTGTAACCCCGGGAAGCTACTTTTAAATTAACATCTATCTCTCGGGAGATATTTCTCTTTAATACGTTTTCTAATATCTGCCAATCAATCCCTGCCGTCTTGCAGAAGGAACCGATAATGCAGGTATTGCGCATTATTTCGGATGCATTTTCTTCTTTAATGATCTTGGCAGCGTTTACGCCGGTGCCTTGCGCTTTAACCGTATCCGCATCGTAGATTATCCGGGAACCCTCTTTTAATCTTTCTTTATGCAGATCAACCGCATCCTGGTTAAGCGCCAGCAAAAAGTCAATTTTGTCTTTATGTGTGCCGACCTTGCCTTGCGCCGCGCGGATAATGGAAAAAGTATGTCCTCCGCGTATTAAAGAGGGATAATCACGGTAAACATACAGGCGGTAACCCAGCTGATTGAATATACGGGCAATGATAAGGCCGGACTTATCTATGCCAAAACCCGCCTGCCCCGCGATAAGGACTGAAACATCAGGCATTGTTCGCCTCCTTTGCCAGCTTGTCTTTATTTTTCGTAATAAAAGCGCCAATCCTCTCCTGTAATTCAAGCGGAACATCCTGGCATTGTAAAACCCTGGTGATACGGATGGCTTGCGCGTATTGCTGGAAAAAAGACTTGCAGGCAGAACAATCCCGTATGTATTTTTTGAAAGAGGCCCGCATTTTCTTGTCGGGGAATTCCTGGGCATATCTACGGATAAAATCTATCCAGATGCCGCATTTTTTATCCCCCGTATGCTCGGGCTCCTCTTTATCCTTGTAATAATCCTGCAGGCCGGTCCTGATGATCAGGTGGGCACGGTGAAGCCGGGTCTTTAAAGAATTAACCTTTAACCCCAATACATGGGCTGACTCCTTTAGCGGCAGCCTTTCAACATGGTGTAAAAGCGCCGGCATCCTATATTTTATGGGCATATTATTGATCGCGTTTTCCATCCTCTCCTTAAATTCCTCATCCAGCAGCTCCTGATCAGGCAATTTCGCCCAGTTAACGAAGAGGCCGCTTGAGCTCTTAACCTGCGGCCGCTTAAGATAATCAGATAGCCTGGTTTGCCGGTAGCGTTTCCTCAAATACATCAGCGCTTCATTATAGGCAATCTTATAAATCCAGGTGGAGATCTTTGATTCTTTCCTGAAAGCACCCAGATTTCTCATTATTTTGATGAGCGTATTCTGCAGCACATCCTCGGCGTCCTTTTCGTTCCTGAGTATGCTCAAGGCCAGGCGGTAAATGTTGTTTTTGTATTTTTCAAATATTTTTTCTACATCTTTTGAATAAACCATGCCCGTTAAAATGAGTTTTAAAAAAGCTTATTTTTTATCCTTCAACAAAACATTCAGCAGCGTATTCAGCAGATCCTTGTGTTTTTTTTCCTCTTCGATAATCGCGCCGAGTTCGGACTTAACGTCATCGGTAGAAACATTCTGAAGGCAGGCCTGATAGAATCTTATGGAGTTACCTTCTATCGCCACGCCTAAACGCAAAGCTCCGGAGACATCTGCTATTTCATCCTGAAGCTGCGCGATGTTCTGATACGGCTGAAAAATCCCGAAATCCATGCTTGTCATCAGATCGTTATCTTCGGATGTATCTTCCCGGTTACGCCTCAACCGTGATAAAGAACCTTCAAAGAACTGCA
>JAQTNM010000071.1 GCA_028713875.1 Candidatus Omnitrophota bacterium
ACATTGGGCTTTACACAATATACCAAGACAGTAGAGAGGAGTCGCAGCGCCGAAGCCAAAGCAATTTTAGGACAGCTGAGAGCTGCCCAGCTTGCATATTATATGGAGCACGGCGCGTACTTTTATGATAGTAGCGGCGGGCTCTGTTTAGACTTAGGCGTAGGGGTTTCAAACAATTGTTCTCAAACTACTCATTACTTTTATTATCAATGCGGCTGGTCTAATGGAATGGTTTGCGCAAGGAGGTGTACCGGTTCAACCGGTAAAACTCCCGGAGCCCCCAGCTCATATTACCTAAACTTATATCCAGATGGTTCTTTTACGTCAGATTATTATTGAGACGAAGCACTATTCATAGGAGGCATCAATGTTCAATCGTTTTACGGAAAGAGCAAGAAAAGTCATTATTCTAGCTAAAGAGGAAGCCAGGCGTTTTAATCACGATTATATCGGCACCGAACACATACTGCTTGGACTTATCCGTGAGGGAGAAGGTGTGGCTGCGGCGGTATTGCAAAAGATGGGTGTTTCCCTGGAGAATATCCGGCTGGAGGTAGAAAAATTAGTCCAGCCCGGCCCGGCTACGCAGATTATGGGCGACATTCCTTTTACTCCCCGGGCAAAAAAAGCCTTGGAGCTGGCAGCTGAAGAAGCGCGCGCTTTAGGCCATAATTACATCGGGACAGAACATCTGCTCCTTGGACTTATCCGCGAGGGCGAAGGCGTGGCTTCCCAGGTATTATTGAACTTAGGGCTTGATCTGGACCGGGTAAGAAATGAAGTTATGGAAATACTGGGTTCTGCGCTTCCTGGATTCGGCCAGCCCCACCAGGCGAAAACCAAGACCCCGGCGTTAGATGCTTTTGGAAGAGATTTAACCGCTCTTTCGCGCGAAAATAAGCTTGACCCGGTGATCGACCGCATTGCGGAGATTGAACGGGTTATCCAGATCTTAAGCCGGCGCACCAAGAATAACCCGGTTCTGCTGGGTGAGGCGGGAGTCGGAAAGACCGCGATAGTGGAAGGATTAGCCCAGTTGATTATTGCCGGCAATGTCCCGGAGGTATTGCGCGGTAAGCGCATTGTCGGATTAGATCTGGCTTTAATGGTCGCCGGAACCAAATACCGCGGCCAATTTGAAGAAAGAATAAAGGCGGTAATGGAGGAGATCAAGCGTTCGCAGGACATCATCATTTTCATAGACGAGTTACACACCCTGGTAGGCGCAGGCGCTGCGGAAGGAGCGATTGACGCCTCCAATATTTTAAAGCCCGCGCTTTCCCGCGGAGAGATGCAGTGTATCGGCGCAACTACACTTGATGAATACAGGAAATACATTGAAAAAGACGCGGCACTTGAACGCAGGTTTCAGACCATTATGGTTGAGCCGCCGTCGGTTGACCAGACCATTGATATACTCAAAGGCCTGCGCGATAAATACGAGGCGCATCACCGCGTTGTTTTTAAAGATGAAGCGCTGGAGGCCGCGGCAAAATTATCCGAGCGATATATCTCGGGAAGGTTCCTGCCGGATAAGGCCATTGATCTTATCGATGAAGCCGGCTCTCGGGCGCGCCTGAATGTTTTGATCGTGCCGCCGGATATTAAAACATTGGAAGAAAAAGTAGAATCGCTGCGTAAAGAAAAAGAAGCCTTTATCAAATCCCAGGATTTTGAAAAGGCGGCATCCTTGCGCGACCAGGAGAGGATCGCGCGCCAGGAACTGGAGCAGTTGAATCAGAACTGGGCGCAGACCAAGGATAAGACGCGTCCTGAAGTCGGGGAGGAAGAGATTGCCAAGATTGTGGCCCAGTGGACAGGCATTCCCATATTCCGCCTGGAAGAAAAAGAGAGCGAAAAGTTATTAAAGATAGAAGATGAATTACATAAGCGCGTAGTCGGACAGGATGAAGCGATCAGCACTATCGCCCATGCTATCCGGCGTTCCCGGGCCGGGATCAAGGACCCGCGCCGGCCGATAGGCTCATTTATATTTCTGGGCCCCACGGGAGTAGGTAAAACCCTGCTGGCCAGGGCATTGGCGGAGTTCATGTTCGGCGACGAGGATGCGCTTATACAGCTGGATATGTCCGAGTATATGGAGAAATTCAATGTTTCGCGGCTGATAGGCGCGCCTCCGGGTTACGTCGGTTATGAAGAGGGAGGGCAATTGACCGAAAAGGTAAGGCGCAGGCCTTATTCGGTGATACTTCTGGATGAGATTGAGAAAGCGCATCCGGACGTATTCAACCTTTTGCTGCAGGTATTTGAGGACGGCCGTCTTACGGACAGTTTTGCCAGGAAAGTGGATTTTCGCAACGCCATAATGATCATGACTTCCAATGTCGGAGCGGAGTTGATCCGCAAGGCCGGTTCCCTGGGATTTAAAACCCAGAAAGAAGAGATCACGTACCAGGAGATGAAAGAGAGGCTGCTTGAGGAGGTCAAGCGCACTTTTAAGCCGGAATTCCTGAATCGCATCGATGACATCATCGTTTTCAGGCCGCTGGTAAAAGAGGACCTGCAGCGTATCATCGGCATGGAAATAGGCTATGTGGCAGACAGGCTCAAAGAACAGAATATGGCCTTGGAAGTTTCGCAGGAAGCCAAGGATTTTCTGATTGAAAAAGGTTTTGACCCGATATTCGGAGCCCGGCCTTTAAAACGGACTATTCAGAGATTCCTGGAAGATCTCCTGGCTTCGGAGATCATTTCCAAAAAGTTTAAGGAAGGCTCGCACATCAAAGTGACCTGTAGAAATGGACAGCTTTTACTGGAATAAATCATGATAGAATCGATGTTAATTAATGTAGGAAGAAAAGTCCTTGCCTTTTTGCAATTCTTAGGCGGATTGGCTACTCTGGTCTGGCAGTCTTTCTACTGGCTCTTCGTGCCTCCGCTTAAGACCAGGCGGGTACTGGAACAGGCAAAGCGCGCAGGGTACGACAGCCTGCCGATAGTTTCGCTGATCGGTTTATTCATCGGTATGATCTTTGCTTTTCAGACCGCCTACCTTATGCAGCGCCTGGGCTCGGAGATTTACATTGCCAGCATTGTCGCGCTTTCCCTGGTAAGGGAATTGGGCCCGGTGATCACGTCGCTGGTTGTAGCCGGGAGAGTAGGCGCAGCCATTACCGCCGAGATCGGCTCAATGCAGGTTACCGAACAGATAGACGCGCTTGAGGCAATGGGCAGCAACCCCGTAAAATACCTGGTTGTGCCGCGGCTGCTTGCTTTAAGTCTTATGCTGCCAATACTCACATTATACGCCGACATCATCGGGATATTCGGCGGCTGGCTTATCTGCGTCTATAAGCTGGGCATACCTTCGCGGCTTTATATGAGCGTTGCTTTTGAGGCCCTTAAGTTCAAGGACATTTTTACCGGCCTGTCAAAGACTGTTTTCTTCGGCATGATCATCGCCTTTGTCAGTTGTTTCGAAGGTTTTAACGTGGAAGGAGGGGCAGAAGGCGTGGGCAGGGCGACCACGCGTTCGGTGGTCTGGTCGTTTATACTGATCATTGCTGCCGATTGTTTCTTCACCGCCTTGTTCTATTTTATATTTCCATGATAGAGATAGCCAAACTTTGCAAATCATTCAATGAACACAGGGTGCTGGATAACACCACCCTCAAAATAGAAACAGGGCAGACCTGCGTCATTATCGGTCGCTCAGGCTGCGGCAAGAGCGTGCTGCTTAAGCATATCGTGGGCGTACTTAAGCCGGATAGCGGCAAGATTTTCATCGACGGCCAGGAGACCACCGGCCTTAACGACAAAGAATTAGAGCCTGTGCGCCTTAAGATCGGCCTGGTCTTCCAGGGGGGCGCGCTCTTTGATTCCATGACCGTGGGGGAAAATGTGGGCTTTGGCCTTATCGAGTATAACCATATCGACCGCAAGAAATTATCGGAAAGGATCGAGGAATCACTGTGCATGGTAGGTTTATCCGGTATACAGAATTTAATGCCTTCGGAGTTAAGCGGAGGCATGAAGAAACGCGTTGCCCTTGCCCGGGCCATATGCACCAAACCTGAAATCATACTTTATGACGAGCCTACTACCGGAGTTGACCCCATTACCGCAGACAGCATTAATGAGCTTATCCGCGAGCTACATGACAAATTGAAAGTAACTTCGGTGGTAGTCACTCACGACATGAAAAGCGCTTACAGGATAGCCGACAAGATAGCCATGCTTTATGACGGTAAGATCATAACAGAAGGTACCGTTTCAGAAATCCAGAATACCAGGCACCCGGTAGTCTATCAATTCATAAACGGCTTAGCGCAGGGGCCCATAACCGAAACTATGGGATGTCTAAAATAATACGGAGGCATTGAAAATGATATTCGGCAAATCAAAATTAGAATTAAAAGTGGGGATTTTTGTTTTTATCGGCCTTGCTATCCTGATATTTTTTGTTTTATCGATAGGGAATTTTAAGATCATACTCCAGAGCCACCGCATTGATTTCCTGTTTAACTTTACCAACGGCGTAAAGGTCGGCGCACCCGTGCGCTTTGCGGGCGTGGATATCGGAGAGGTGAAGGGGCTGTATTTTGTTTCTCCTTCTCCGGATAAGCCGCCTAAGGTGAGGATAATCGGCTGGGTAAGAAGGGATATAAATATACCCGCTGATTCCGCGGTCTGGATCAATACCCTGGGCCTCTTAGGTGAAAAATACATAGAGATCATGCCGGGCAGGGACTACGCGCATATAGTCAAGGCAAATGATGTATTGACCGGCGTGGATCCTATCCCGATGCAGGAGTTTACCACGCTTGCCAAGAAGATCGGCACGGGCATTGATTCGGCCATAACCGGGATAAGGGATAAAGAAGGCACTGTCGGCAAGCTTCTTTACGACGATACGATATATAACGAACTGGAAGCCTTGATCTCGGACCTGCGCAGGAACCCCTGGAAAATATTCTGGAAGACCAGGGAAAAACCGCCAAAATCCAAATGAAAACAGGTAAGTCTACCAAGACCGTATTCAACTGCCAGAAATGCGGATATCAATCCCCTAAATGGCTGGGCAGGTGCCCGGAATGCAATAGCTGGAATTCGTTCGTGGAAGAAGATTATTCGACGCCGGCCGCAATTACAAAAGAAAGGACCGCGTTATACCGCGATGAGCCTGTGCTCCTGCAGGACGTAGAGGTTGAAGAAGCCAGCCGTATTAAAACAGAAATAGAGGAATTAGACAGGGTGTTAGGCGGAGGCATAGTACCGGGTTCGGTGGTATTGATCGGCGGAGACCCGGGCGTAGGAAAATCCACGGTTTCCCTGCAGGTCTCCAACGAACTCACCAGGCAGGGCCATACGGTTCTTTATGTCAGCGGAGAAGAGTCAGTAAGCCAGACAAAACTGAGGGCTAAGCGGCTGGGTACGGCAAAAGAAGGGAATCTTTATATCGTCAACCAGACCGACCTGTCTTTGATCGTTGAGCATATACGTAAACTCAAGCCCCAGGTGGTCGTCATTGATTCCATACAGGTTATGTTTGATCCGGCTATCAGCTCTTCCCCGGGAAGCGTCAGCCAGGTAAGGGAGTGCTCCGGGATGCTGACGCAATTAGCCAAGACCACGGGGATCGCTATTTTTATCATAGGGCATGTGACCAGGGAAGGGACCATTGCCGGGCCCAGGGTCTTGGAGCACATCGTGGATACCGTGCTTTATTTTGAAGGAGACCGTTTTTCCATATACCGGATCCTGCGGGCGGTTAAAAACAGGTTCGGCTCAACAAATGAGATCGGGGTCTTTGAAATGGGCTCCTCGGGCCTTGAGCAGGTGATGAACCCTTCGCAGATATTTTTATCGGAAAGGCCGAAGGATGTCTCCGGTTCCATAGTCACCTCGGCCCTGGAAGGCTCGCGGCCCCTGCTGGTTGAGATCCAGGCCCTGGTGAGTAAATCCGGTTTTGGATATGCGCGCCGCCGCGCGCAGGGATTTGATTATAACCGGATGAGCCTGCTTGTAGCTGTCCTTGAAAAAAGGATAGGTCTGCACCTTGAAGCCGAGGATATATTCGTTAACGTAGCCGGAGGCATAAAAGTAGAAGACCCGGCTGCGGATTTAGCCGTGGCTGCATCGGTCGCCTCGGCCTTTCGCGAACAATTGACGCTGGCAGATACGGTGGTGCTGGGGGAAGTGGGTTTGTCCGGCGAGGTAAGGAGTATATCGCAGGCCTCTTTGCGTATTAATGAAGCTGAAAAGTTGGGTTTTAAAAATTGCATATTGCCGAAGGTCAACTGCAGGAATTTAAATTATAAAAAAGATAAAATAGAATTAATCCCGGTTTCTGCGTTAAAAGAGGCTTTGGATATTATTTTAAATGAGGCCCAAACTTACGGAACGAAGTGAACATAAGTTTGTTGGCCGAATTTATCCGCCGTAGGCGGATCTAAGGAGGTAGATAATGGACTTGCTTTTCATGCGTCTTCTTTTTGTCATCATAAGTATGGTTATCGGTTTTCAGGCATTGGCAGGAGCGGATATGGAAATATGGGGCATCCTGGCCGGAGGTTTTGCAGCCCTTATCATAATCGTGCTTGAAATAGGCATGCGCAAGGTATCGGTAAAAGGGCTTTCCAGCGCGGTATTCGGACTGATATTGGGGTTGATTATGTCCAAGCTGGTGATTGACGCATTCAGCCTGGCGCCTATCCCCGCCAACGCCTTTTCCGTGATCAAGGTTTCTTTAACTCTGATTTTTTGTTATCTGGGCATGGTCATCGGATTGCGCGGGAAAGACGAGTTTAACATCATCATTCCTTACGTAAGGCTGCGGCGCCAGGACCAATCCGTGGAGAAGATCTTGCTTGATACCAGCGTCATTATCGACGGCCGAATAGTGGATATATGCAAGACAAAATTCCTGGAAGGCAAGATCGTTGTGCCGCGTTTTGTCTTGAAGGAATTACAGCAGATAGCCGATTCCACCGATCCGATAAAGCGCCAGAGGGGTAGAAGGGGCCTGGAGATCCTGCATACGCTACAGAAAGAAAGCGGCCAGGATATCGCCCTGCATGAGGAGGACTTTCCGGAGATAAACGAGGTGGATGCCAAATTAGTTAAAATGGCCAAATTACTGGAAGCCAAGATATTGACGATAGATTTTAATCTGAACCGCGTAGCTACCATCCAGGGCATCAAGGTCTTGAACATCAATGAGCTGGTCAATGCCTTAAGGCCAGTAGTGTTCCCGGGGGAAGAGATGACAGTGAAATTGATCAAAGAAGGCAAAGAGCACAGCCAGGCCATCGGTTACCTTGACGACGGCACAATGGTGGTGGTTGAGGATGCGCGTAAGTTTATCGGCCAGGAAGTAAAGGTCGCCGTCACTTCTGTCCTGCAGACGCAGGCGGGTAAAATGATCTTTACCAAGCTCCATAAATAGCATGCACGTAACGGCAATTGTCCTTGCTGCAGGAAAGGGCTCAAGGTTCAATCCCGGGGTTTCAAAGCCATTATTCAGGATAGACTCCAAGCCTATTCTGATCTACAGTCTATTGGCTTTAAACAGGCACCCTTATATTAAAGATATTATCGTAGCGGTAAATCCTTTAAATAAGAAGAACGTAATCCGAAAGATAAAAGAATACCGTAT
>JAQTNM010000072.1 GCA_028713875.1 Candidatus Omnitrophota bacterium
GCTCAGGTCCGACCTGGAAAGCCAGAAAGAAATACGCTCAAGCCTGGAGAATAAAATTGCGCAGGTCCAGAATGACGCAAACAATGTCCAGGCGCAGTTAAAAGAATTGAAACCAAGAAAACAGCGCTTGAAAACAGGTTGAAAGAACTTGAAGGCGCTCCCGGTGCCCCCGGGGCAAAACCTATGGGCGTGGAACTGGGCAAGATCGTAGTCACTCCGGAGACAGGTAAGGGGCCTGCTGCGCCGCAGCCGGCACAACCTGCCACGAAAGGCAATAATTTTGCCGCGGTCCCTGCTTTAACAGGAAAGATTATAGTTGTAAACAAGGATTATAATTTTGTGGTAATAAATTTAGGCGCCAGTGACGGCGTATCCGTGGGCGAGGTATTCTCGGTTTCCCGCAAGGATAAATACATCGGCGATATCAAAGTAGAAAAGGTCCACGATACGATGTCTGCGGCCGGATTCGTCTCCGCGGATTTAAAAAATAAATTCAGCGAAGGTGACAGGGTTGTTTTAAAGACTAAATGAGGTCACTTTCAATTAATGGAACAGCAGGCCTCAGGGGCAAAATTGCGCTGCCCGCAGATAAATCCATAGCCCACCGCGCAATAATAATCAGCGCCCTGGCTTGCGGCAAGACCGTAATCAGTAATTTTCCCGCCAATCAGGATTGTCTATCCACCTTAAAAGCATTTAAAAAGCTCGGCATAAAAATAACCCGGGATAGCCGGGGCGTAGTTACCGTATCCGGAAAGGGCCTGCGCGGGTTGAAGAGGCCCGGGAGCCCTATATCTGCAGGCGAATCCGGGACTACTTTAAGGCTTATTGCCGGCGTATTGGCAGGGCAGAAATTTTCAAGTAAACTTGTCGCCGCAAAATCACTTTCCAGGAGGCCGATGCTGCGGCTGAATCTGCCGCTAAGGATGATGGGCGCCAGGATAAGCGCAAAGCGAAAAACTCAAAATGCAAAATTAGAAGAATACCCGCCCCTGGCCATTGCCCCGGCTGATCTAAAAGCCATTACTTATAAAATGCCAGTGCCTTCAGCCCAGGTAAAATCCGCCATACTGCTGGCCGCACTTTATGCCCGCGGAACTACCAGGGTCATAGAGCCGGTAAAGAGCCGCGACCATACCGAGCGCATGCTTAAGGCATTTAACTCAGGTATAAAAGTGCAGGGGAATAATATAGTTATGAAAGGCGGATGTACCTTGGTTTCTCCCGGCAGGATATATGTGCCCGGAGACATATCTTCGGCTGCTTTTTTTATCGCGGCAGCAACAATTATTCCCGGTTCCCGTCTGACAATAAAAAATCTGGGCCTGAATCCTTCGCGCGCAGGCATAATCAATGTTTTAAAACGGATGGGCGCTGATATAGGCGTGCGTAGATCCGCAGGAAGCGCCACGGAGCCTGCGGGCGAGGTAACCATCAAAAACAGCAGGCTAAAAGGCACGGCGATCAAGAGAGAAGAGATCCCCTCTTTAATAGATGAGCTGCCGGTTTTAATGGTTGTTGCCTGTTTGGCTGAAGGCAGGAGCATATTTGAGGGGGCCGCAGAGTTGCGCGTCAAGGAGACCGACCGCATAAGATCAATGCAGGAAAATTTAAAGAAGATGGGCGCGCATATCAGAGTGGAAAGAGCCGGTAAAACCGAGAATATTATCATAGAAGGCGGCAAAAAACTTAAAGGAACAAAAGTAAAGAGTTTCTCCGACCACCGCACGGCAATGAGCATGGTGATTGCCGGCCTGGCTGCTTCAGGGACCACTTCAATAGACGACATAAGCTGTATCAATAAGTCCTTCCCGGATTTCTTAAACATTTTGAAACCACTTTTGCGTAAAAAATAAAAATATAAAACTCTTCTTAGCTAACAATAGGAGGGCGTAATGCATAAATTAAAACAGCTCATTTCTTTTTTGGCTTTTTTCGTGGCTTTCCCTTCTTTTCTCTTTGCCGCCGATGAATCCATCACCGTTACCACCTATTATCCATCTCCGTATGGAGTCTACCGTGAGATGAGGGCCCAGCGCATGGCAGTTGGGGATAATTACGTCCAGGGAAGCTCTTACTGCTGGGATGGCACCTGCACTACTACCATCAATGCCGATGCCGACCTGGTGGTTGAGGGGAATGTCGGCATTGGGACGACAAACCCGGTAACGAAGTTGGACGTCCGGGAAAGCGGTAATCAAATTAATATAGATGCAGATGGAACGGGAACAAACTATTCTGGATATCCTCTGACGTTAAATCGTTCAGGGAGCAGCGCAGATGGTACACTAATGCACGGCGCTTACGTAGATAACGCAACTTATTATTGGGGACAAACACATAGTTCGTTTGGTTCCAGAGGGGTTAATTTTAGCTACGGTACCGGAATCAGTTTTTATGCGGATAGCGTGAGCACAACAAAAAATAGTTCGTTTACTCCGGCAGAAAGGATGCGTATAACTAACGCCGGCAACGTCGGCATCGGGACGACGAACCCAGTTGCTCAATTGCAAGTTCACGGCGCTGGAGGTGCTACGAACCAAATAAGAGTTTCCAATACTACTACTGGATACGGCGTTGACATATCAGGGCAAACAACCGGGGGTTTAATTAATGTAAGGAATGCCGCTGGTACTTCTGTCATCAATATTGATGCTAATTCTAGCGCGAATTCTTTCTTCAATACCGGCGGCAACGTCGGCATCGGTACGGCTAGCCCCCTTGCGAAATTGAATATATACGGAACGATGTCGACTGGGTTGGAAACCGGATTGATGCTTACCAATACATCTGGAAAGAGTTGGCTTATTCATTCGGGTGTCCAGGGTACCAGTCATAATTATCTTGGCATAAGTGACTACACCGATGATCCTTTGACATCTCCGAAGTTGGTGATTACAAATGGCGGTAGCGTCGGCATCGGGACGACCAGCCCATCCAGTTTCAAACTACAAATAGCTGGTAATGTCGGTCCAAACACCGACAATACCTACGACTTGGGCTCAAGCAGTTATAGATGGAGGTATATTTATAGCCCCAATGTCTTACAGACTTCTGATGCCAGGGAAAAGACCAACATCATTGATACTCCTTTAGGCTTAGATTTCATCATGCACCTGAGGCCTGTGCAGTATAACTGGATCAAGAACGATGACGGTAAACTCCAGGGTATTATTGCCCAGGAACTGGAAGCGGCGCTCAAAGAGAAAGGCACAGAATTTTCCGGGTTGCATTATGACCAAAAAACCGACACCTATAGCCTTGCCTATACCGAATTCATCGCGCCTCTGATTAAGGCAGTGCAGGAGCAGCAGGGAGAGATAGAGGTCCTCAAGGCAAAAATAGCCGGGTTAGAGGCTAGGTTTGCAAAATAATGAGGCAATCGGCGAACTAAGCAAGTGATTAAATGTAACTTTTTATTTGACATAAGGTTTAATGTCTGATAGAATTCCCCATAGTGCCAAAAGCCTGCCTAACCGGCAGGTTTACGTATCAATAGCTGCGCAGGGAGAAAAAATGGTGAAATTAAAGGAAATCCAGGGCATATTCAAGGCAATTATTAATTATATCCAGAGTCTTCTTTCCAATGATATAGGTATAGACCTGGGCACAGCCACGACTTTGGTTTATGTTAAAGGAGAAGGTATCGTAGTTACCGAACCTTCAGTAGTAGCTATTGAGCGGGGCACCTCAAGGGTCCTTGCGGTAGGCAGCGAAGCCAAGCGTATGCTTGGCCGCACTCCCGGCAATATCATTGCCATAAGGCCGATGAAAGACGGAGTCATCACTGATTTTGAGATTACGGAGGCGATGCTGCGTTACTTTATAAGGAGCGTACGCAGGCGCAGGCTGCAGCTGAATCCGCGCATCGTTATCGCCATACCTTCCGGCATTACGGAAGTAGAAAAACGCGCGGTCAAAGAATCTGCCGAACGCGCAGGCGCAAGGGAAGTATTTCTGATTGAAGAACCGGTGGCTGCGGCCATCGGCGTGGGCCTGCCCATACAGGAACCGGTGGGTAATATGATCATAGATATAGGAGGAGGCACTACCGAGATCGCGGTCATCTCTCTGGCAGGCATTGTTTTTTCCAAGTCCATACGCATCGGCGGCGATGAAATGGATGACGCCGTCATTGAATACCTTAAGAAGACCTATAATCTTATGATCGGCGAACGCACTGCCGAAGACATAAAGATAAAGGTCGGTTCAGCCTATCCGCTGGAAGAAGAAACTACCTTGGAAGTAAAGGGGAGGGATCTTGTGGCAGGCCTGCCTAAAACCGTGACTATATCTTCCGAAGAAATACGCGAGGCATTGCAGGAACCTTTGCGCGCCATATTGGAGGCAACCAAGATAGCCCTGGAAAGGACGCCTCCGGAATTAGCCGCGGATTTGATTGAACACGGCATTGTTATGGCCGGCGGCGGCTCGTTATTAAGAGGTATGGATAAACTAGTCGCCGAAGAGACCGGGCTGCCCGTGCATGTCGCAGATGATCCCCTGACTGCCGTCGCTAACGGCACAGGCAAGGTCCTGGATGAGATACGTTATTTAAAGAAAGTCACCGTTGCGATAAAGTCCGAAACGCACGCCTAAAAGCCCCGAAGCCCATAAGATGTGTTTAAGCTTACACGCAAGAACCTAACCTACGCTGTTGTCAGCATCCTCGCTGTTTTTTTATTTTCCGGTTTTATCCCCGCAGTAAGGCCCCTGGTTATAAATGTCCTCAAATCCCCCTTTAGCCTGTTAAGACTGGTAAAGCGCGAAGCCGCAGGGATTATTTTTTATCACCGGAACATGGCGGAAAACGAGCGGTTAACGAGGCAGATCGGTTTCCTGCGCTATAAGGTCAATTCCCTTTCGGAGTTATACCTGGAAAACAAGCGCCTGAGCAGCCTGCTTGCCTTAA
Organism: Candidatus Omnitrophota bacterium; assembly: GCA_028713875.1. Taxonomy (GTDB): domain Bacteria; phylum Omnitrophota; class Gorgyraeia; order Gygaellales; family Profunditerraquicolaceae; genus JAQTNM01. Next base: position 4,913 of record JAQTNM010000072.1, read on the forward strand.
AACAAAAATCAACTTTTAAAGTTACCGCAGCCAGGGTCATCGGCCGTTCCCCGGACAGCTGGTCATCAGCCGTTGTTATAGATAAAGGCAGCGCAAACGGCATAAGGGAAGGCGCGGTGGTAATAAATTATTTGGGTCTGGTCGGCAAAGTGGCGGAGGCCTCCGGCTCAACTGCCAAAGTTATACTCATCAGCGATCCTAACTTAAGCATCTCCGCGATGGTCCAGCGCTCGCGCCAGGAAGGCCTTATCTCCGGGACGCTGGGCAGTTCTTTAATCATGAAGTATCTGCCGAAAGACGCCGATATCAAAGTCAACGACATAATCCTTACTTCCGGGCTGACCGATAATTTTCCCAAAGGCCTGATCATCGGGATGGTTACGGAAGTAGGCGATGAATTTTCCGGTTTGAGCCGTTATGCCATAGTTAAACCGGGAGTCAACCTTTCCAATATTGAAGAGGTCCTGGTAATCGCCCGATGAAAAGAAGCCGGATTTTCGCCCTCGTCCTTGCTGCCTGCATCCTGCAGGTTAGCGTAGTAAACTACTTTAAAGTCTTCGGCATAAAACCCGACCTTATCCTTATCAGCGTCGTATTGGCGGGTCTCTTCTGCGATCTAAAATTTGCCCTGGCCTTCAGCATTTTTGCCGGCGCATTCAAGGATATTTACGGCCTGGGAGGGTTCGGCATTAACACCATCCTCTTGCCGCTCTGGAGTATTCTGGCCGCATATTCAGCCAGGCGTATATCAATTGATATTAATTTAACCCGGGCGCTGCTTGTGTTTGTGGCCGCATCCTTAAACGCCATTATCATGACGGTGTTTCTCTGGTATACGGGGGAGCCGGTTTCTTTCGGCATATTTATGCGCATTATTTTCCTGGATTCCCTGTATACGGCCCTGGTTTCGCTTGTGGCCTTTAAGGCGCTAAAGATAAAATGAGAAATAAGGCCATCGCTGTTTTCATAATGTCCATCTTTTTGCTCCTGGCTCTTGGCCTGTTTAATCTGCAGGTCATACATGGCCGCAAGTTCAAAGAGCTTAGCAACAAGAATTGCATCCGGCTCCTGACCCAGGCAGGGGGCAGGGGCAGGATCCTTGACCGCAATGGCCGGGTTATCATCGGCAACCGCCTTTCTTACGATGTCCTGGTTTTGCCGCAGGACGACAAACAGGTTGAGGCGGCGCTCAGGAAGCTTTCGGTCGTGCTGCCTGCCGATTACGGCCGGCTCAAAGAATCTTTTGACGGGGGGTACATAAGTTCTTCAATGCCGGTCAATGTCGTAAGGAACATTGATGCCAAAAAAGCGATAATACTGGAAGAATCAAAATTGAACTTCCCCGCCATAGTCATTCAGCCGCACCCTGTCAGGGACTATCCCTATAACCGCCTGGCCTGTCATGTCATCGGCTACCTTAATGAAATAGACCACTGGCGCCTGACGAAATTGGGGGATTACGGGTATAAGACAAAGGATATCGTGGGCTTCGGCGGGATAGAAGAAAAATACGACTATTATCTGCGCCAGGAAGACGGGGTGCTTTCGGTAGAAGTGGACCACCGCGGGAACTTTATGCGCGTGCTGGGATTCAAACCTTCCAGAAACGGCAAAGACGTGCAATTGACCCTGGACCTTCAAGTCCAGAAGATAGCCGAAGACGTTCTTGGAGACAGGAAGGGGAGCGTTATTATCATGGACCCGGCTACCGGAGAGATCATTGCCATGGTTTCAAACCCGGGTTTTGCCCCCGCGGCATTTATTAAAAAGTCAGGTTCTTATATACCCGGGCTCTTTAACAGCCCTCAGGCGCCCCTATTGAACCGGGCCATCAGCGGGGTGTATCCTCCGGGCTCTGTTTTTAAAGTGGTGGTGGCAAGCGCCGCTCTTGAGACGGGGAAGATAAATCCGGATACCACGTTCACCTGCACCGGCTCTACCTATGTGGGCAGGCGGGAATTCCGCTGCTGGGACAAGCACGGTCAGCAAAATTTACTTGCGGCCATTGCTCATTCTTGCGACGTATTTTTTTATAAAACCGGTCTGCTGCTGGGGGCGCAGAATATACACGATTACGCGCTGAAATTCGGATTCTCAAAGCCCACTTCCATTGACCTGCCTTACGAATCAGGCGGTTTTGTACCCTCGCCGTTATGGAGAAAACTCTCCCGTTTTCAGAACTGGTATGACGGGGATACCGCCAATTTTGCCATAGGCCAGGGCGACCTTATGGTTACGCCGATCCAGGTCACCCGGGCAATGGCTGTTTTTGCGAATAAGGGGGTATTAGTCAGGCCTTACTTGGCCAAAGCCGTTGATAACCACGATATTTCATCCAGCCAGAGAAAATTTACCAAGGCAGGTTTGAAAGTTAGCACAATTAATTCCGTAAGCCAGGGCTTAAGGCAGGTAGTAGCAGAGCCTTCAGGCACCGGAAGTATTTTAGCCGGGCTGCCTGTAGAGGTAGCGGGCAAAACCGGAACTGTCCAGGTACCGCGCGGCCAGGCCCATGCCTGGTTTGCCGGATTTTTCCCATATAAAAAACCGAAGTTTGTCATCTGCGTGTTCCTTGAGCACGGTGCTTCCGGCCAGGTATCCTGCAGGCTGGCCAGACAGATCATTGAAATGATGGCTAAGGAAAATTTAATTTAGAGTGATATGAGA
>JAQTNM010000073.1 GCA_028713875.1 Candidatus Omnitrophota bacterium
ATACCCAGGTTCCGGATCAGCCCCGCTATCCTTGACGGCTCCTCTTCATCAACGCTTAAATTTAAACTGCCTGATTTTTCTACGCCGCAGAAGCGGCAATTGCGGCTGCAAACTTTGCCCAGGATAATGAAAGTGAGCTCTTTATTTTTTAAGCACCTGCTTAAATTGGGGCAGTGCGCCTGCTGGCAGACAGTGTTGATCTTTGCCGCCGATAGCCTGCGCAACAATTCAAAAACATTTCCGTCCGGGATATCCTGCCTGAACCATAAAGGCAAGCCGGGACTCATCGGTTATTCCTTATAAAAGCGTTTATCAAACGGTCATAGGTCTTTTCCGCTTGCGGCGGGAAAAAACATCCGGGGACCTGTTTATTCTGGCGATGATACATGACGCACTCGCAGCAGATGCCTTTACGGCTGCAGGGATCATAGCTACAACTGCAATTGGCAAGATTCTGTTTTTGGTTCGGGCAATTCTTCATTTTTAGATTTTTTTTTAAGCGCGGTCAGCCGCCTGCCTATCCTGGCCCTCTCCAGCAGCGAGGCGTAATCAATGATCAGCTTACCGTTCAGGTGGTCGATCTCATGCTGCAGGACGCAGGCCAAAAGATCCTCGGCGTCTATTGTCAGGGGGCAACCGTTCTCGTCTTCTGCGCAGACCTTGACCCTTTTAGCCCGCTTGACTTTTATGCATATGTCAGGGACGCTCAAGCACCCCTCTACGTTAATCTGCTGGCCTTCTTTTTTAATCAGGCGGGGGTTGACCAGTTTATAAAGGCCCGTGCCCATGTCAACCACGACCATGGCCTGGTTGATGCCCACCTGGGAAGCTGCCAGGCCTATGCCTGCGGATTCATACATAAGCCTTGCCATCTTGCTTAAAACATCGCGGTGATATTCGGTTATCTTCTCAACCGGCCTGGTTTTTTTCCTTAGCGATGAGGCGCCGAATGTCTTAATCTTCAATATGGTTTCTGGCATTGACTTTTATTATTTTGGGTTTAATGTTTTTGACCCGGGCCTCTTCCACAAAAGCATAGCATACGATTATTACCTGGTCTCCGACGCAGGCGCCCCGTGCGGCCGGGCCGTTGAGACAGATCACCCCCGAACCGGGCTTGCCCTTGATGGCATAAGTCTCTATCCGGGTCCCGTTATTAAGATTGAGCACTTCTACTTTTTCGCCGGCCAGGATATCCGCCTCCTTCATCAGCCTGGCATCAATGGTAATGCTGCCTTCATAATAAAGATTGGCTTCGGTAACGTGCGCACGGTGTATTTTTGATTTCAACATCAGTCTCAACATGTTCTCACCTTCCGTTCATTAACTTGAATGCCGAATGGGCGATCATCAGCTCTTCATCGGTGGGGATAACCAAGAGGCGCGGCTTCTTCTTCAAGGCATCAAATATGCCCCTGCAGATCTCCTGCCTTATCTCCTGCTGATTCTGGCCAATGCCGGCGGTAAAAACCACGGCATCTACTTTACCCATGACCGCGATATATGCGCCGATGTATTTTTTAACGCGGTAAACAAAAATATCCGCGGCTAAAGCAGCGCGCTTATTGCCGGATCTCTCTTTAGCGCAGAGCGCCCTCATATCGTTGCTTATTCCGGAAATGCCTTTAAGGCCGCTGGCTTTATTCAACATATCTTCTATCCCGCAGATATCCAGTTTATCTTTCTGCATAATATAAGTAACCAGTGCCGGGTCAATATCTCCGCAGCGGGTGCCCATAACCAGTCCTTCCAGGGGCGTAAAGCCCATGCTGGTATCTATAGACCTGCCTCTATCTACGGCGGTGATACTGCATCCGTTACCGAGGTGACAGGTAATTATCTTTAAATGTTTCAACGGCTTCTTCAATATCCTGGAGGCCTCATGCGCCACATACTCATGGCTGGTGCCGTGAAAACCGTATTTTCTTATGCCGAACCTCTTATAGTAGCGGTAAGGCAGGCCGTATATATAAGCATGCGGGGGAAGCGTCTGATGGAACGCCGTGTCAAATACCGCTACCTGTTTTGTCCCCGGCAATAATTTTTTACAAGCCAGTATCCCCGCTAAATTGGCCGGGTTATGTAAAGGTGCGATGCTGCAGCATTGCCGGATCTTACGGACCACCTGGTTATCAATAAGTACCGGCTCTTTGAATTTCTCTGCGCCATGAACTACCCTGTGGCCGACAACATCAACTGAATTTATCTTTCCCAGTATCATCTTCAGGCCGGCATAATGGTCGCAGACAGCTGAACCTTTTTCTCCGATGTGCTCAATCGTTCCCTTGGCAATATATTTCTTGCCGGGCATGCGGAAAAGTTTATACTTTATGGAAGAGCTGCCTGAATTTATGACTAATACTTTCATGTATTATTGCGCCCTTATCGCGGTCACTGCCGCACAATCCACCACATCTTCGGTTAAGCACCCCCTGGAGAGATCACTGCAGGGTTTATTTAACCCCAGGATTAAAGGCCCCACTGCCCTGGCATTGGCTAATCTTTGCGTCAGTTTATAATTAATGTTTCCCGCATCCAGGCTGGGGAATATCAACACATTAGCCTCACCGGCTATGGGGCTCTGCGGGGATTTTATTTTGGCTACCTCCGGCACAATAGCCGCATCCACCTGTAATTCACCGTCAACCAATAGATCCGGGGACATTTCTTTAACTAAAGCCAGGGCTTTGACTATATTATCAACGGACCTGCCTTTGGCTGAGCCCTTGGTGGAATAGCTTAACAAGGCTACTTTCGGAGATAAATCAAGTATCTTTCTGGCCAGTTCCGCTGTTTCTATGGCTATGCAGGCTAACTGCCGCGAGTTGGGTTCAGGTATCAGGCCGCAATCGGCATAAACAAAAGTCCCGTCTGCGCCGTAAGCGCAATTGGGTATAACCATGATAAAACAGCTGCAGGCGATAGAGAAACGCTTATCCACACCAAAACAGTGTATGGTAGCCCTGCCCACATCCGAAGTGGTGTGTGCCGCTCCGGCTACCAATCCGTCGGCCTTGCCCTCGCGGGTCATCATTGCCGCGTAATAAAGCGGGTCTTCAAACAGCTTCCTGACCTCCTCAAGGGTTATGCCTTTTGCCTGGCGCATCTGATAAAATCCCTGTATATATTTTTCTTTCTCCTGAAGACTGATCTTATCCGGAGTAAGTAAAAACGGCTTTACGATGCCTTCCTGCTCCAATATCCTGCTTGCCTCTACTACCCGCGCATCATTATATTCGGGCAGCACTATTGTTTTCGGCTTTAGCCTTGCCCTCTCGCGGATCTTTTTAATCGCATCCATCTTATAGCCCCTTCAATATACCATCCATATCTATGTTGTCTTTGATTAATTTTATCACGGTATTGACTTTAACGGTATCGCGTGGCCGTATCTTTACGGTCAGGTCATGAATGGTAGATGAAACGTCATAAGTGTCATTTTTAGCCAGGAGCACAGGTATCCTGGCCTTATTCAATAACTCCATTACCCGGTTCTCGGGGACAAAACCTCCGGATAAAATAATCCCCGATACCTTCAATATCCCTTTATTATCATCCCGGACGCATTCCAAGGCAGTCATAATCATATCTTCTCTGTCTCCGGGAGTAATAAGCAGGCTGTCATTGACAAGGTATTTAACAGCGTCCTTTGGCTGCATTGCCCCAACTATTACCCGCGAGATATACTGCTCTAGGTATCCCTTGCCGCTCAAGAGCTCAAAATCCGTCTCTTCCAATATCTGCTCGATGGTCGGCAGCGAAAGCAAGGGATTATACGGGAGCACGCCCAGAACCTTGACTCCTTTTCTCTCCAGTCCTTTTCGCACTAAGCGGTTTATCTTGTCAAATTTATCCGGCAGAACCTTATTAATAATTACTCCTAAAACTCTAACCCCTTCTTTCTCAAAGAGCGCCTTATTCAGCAATATCTCGTCAATGGGCCTGCCGATACCGCCGGAAGAAATAATGATGACTTTTGAGCCCAGGAGCCTGGCTACATAGGCATTGGAATGGTCAAATACCGAACCTACGCCGGCATGCCCCGTACCCTCAATAATTACCAGGTCCTGATTTTTGGATACGCGCTGAAAGGCCTGTTTAATCTGATTGGTAATGGACTGTCTATCCGGGCGGCTGATGTACTTCTCGGTAAAGCCCTTTTCTACGGCGATAGGGCTCATGTCTTTTAAACCGCATTTGATGCCGCAGACATCTTCAATGAGCAGTGAATCTTCGTCTATCTTCAGGCCTTCTTCTTCCAGGTAACGCTGGCCAATGGGCTTGATAAAAGCTACTTTCCCAAACAGCCTCTGAAAATTGTATATCAGGCCCAAAGAAACTGTAGTCTTGCCGTCATTCTGCGAGGTTGCGGCAATAAAAACTTTCTTCATTAAAATTAAAGATTTTCCTCGATCTTGCGCTTCAGTTCCACTTTGTTCAAAGCGCCGACTATTTGCTCCATGATCTTGCCGTTCTTAAAAAATATAAGGGTGGGTATTGACATCACGCCGTACTGGGTGGCAACGCGGGGGCTCTCGTCAACGTTGAGCTTGCAGACCTTGAGCTTTTTGCTGTACTCCTTGGCCAGTTCATCAATGATGGGAGAAACCATCCTGCAGGGGCCGCACCAGGGCGCCCAGAAATCCACCAGCGCCGGCAGATCCGATTCCATAACTTCTTTCTTGAAACTCTCATCCGTCAGATGTATTGGGCTCATAGCTTTAAAAAATGTTTTGAAAGGGTTAATAAAATGGGGCGGGCATAACTTTTATAAGATAACACAAACGGGGTTTATTTGCAAGTTTTTTCATAAGGCGCATTTTCGGGGTTTTGCTTCCAGCCGCTGAAATTTTTTGCCGTCGTCTACGGTTTACTTCGTCGCTACAGATAGCCTGTATCGGATTAGCTTCCTACGCTTCTCGTAAATCCTTGCGCACTTTTGCCAAAAATTTTCTTATGCACGCTCCAGCCAAAAAGCCTGAAATGTACTTTCCTGGAAAGTTATTTCGGGTTTGATTTAATCTCCTGCGCTCATCGCAGCTCGCTTAAAAGAATCGGTTGCTTATTCTGATAATTCAGGCGGGAATATACTTAAGGTTAACTTGGTCAGTAACGCTGTTTTTAAGGCTCACACCAGCTCGGATAGGCAGGGTCACCACCGGGTACATAACAGTCCATAGTGCCAATACCATTGCCATAAAGAGGGTTTACAAATATCCAATATGGACTACTGGTATAATTGGGGCTCTTGCCGCCTGAGGTGCACCTACAGCCGGCTATAGCCACATGAGTAGCATCATTCTGATACATAAAATAATAAAAATAATTCGTGCTCACACAACCGGAAGGCATATCACTGCCTACACCTAAATCGGCTGATGTTATGCTGGCAAATGAACCATTCTCCAAATAATAGGCAATCGCATTTTTCCGCATCTTGCCGATATTAACAACTGCTTCGCCAATACGTATCCTCTCCATTAGCCTTGTGTATTGCGTATAACCTAAAGTGGCAAGGATACCCAAAATTACAATAACTATAACTAATTCTAAGAGGGTAAAGCCGTGTTCATTTTTCAACCTTGCTTGATTCTCCCCTGATTCCATTTTATTCGCTGCTAACTGACTGACTTTATGGGCCGCATATTTTTAAGGTACGCACCAGCCCACCCATTGGCTTAATACGTAATCCCAGCAGCCGATTGTATCCGCCGAATTGGAATTAACAAAGTGTTCTATTACATACCTGTTGCCTGTCCAGTTAGGCGTTTTTCCTGAAGCAGTACATCTGACTGCATAAATAGTCACTTGCGTAGCGCCGGCGCCCTGGAAACCATAATTAAAATAATTTGAGCTCGCGCAGCCTGACGGCACATCGCTGCCTATGCCTAAGTCGGCTGAGGCTATGCCAACGAACGTATTATTTTCCAGATAATAATTGATCGCATTCTTACGCATTTTGCTGAAATTTGCAACTGCTTCAGCGCCGCGGCTTCTCTCTACTATCTTGGTATACTGAGTATAGCCTAAGGTGGCAAGGATGCCTAAAATTACGATGACTATAATTAATTCTAAGAGAGTGAATCCTTTTTTCATCCCTGTTTATTACCCTTTAAGGGGACAGTTTTACTTTGACTTCAGAACCGTCCCTATAATTATGATTTAAAACGGTGGCGGCACTAAACCATTTGCCCAGTGTCCAGATGCTTCAGAATAAGTACGATAATTGTCACCACCACCAATGGAAAACCAATCTTCAGGCCAATAAGTAGCGGAGGTCCAGTCCGGAGCCTTACCTCCAGCTGTACATCTTCCAGACCAAAAACACACGGAGGTATCAGTAGCGGCTTGGATACCATACCAAAAATAATGCGTAGAATTACAGGACGCAGGAATATCGCTACCAACGCCCAAATCAGCAGCCGTTACAGGAGAAAGAGTGCCATTTTGCATATAATAAGCGACTGCCAAGCTCCGCATCTTACCGAAATTCGGAATTACTTCAGCGATGCGTCCTTTTTCCACTACTTTTGTGTATTGTGTATAACCTAAGGTGGCAAGGATGCCTAAGATGACGATGACTACTATGAGTTCAAGTAAGGTAAAAGATCTAAGTGAAAATTGTAAGGCGGGATTGCAGTCTCTGTCCAATTTTATTTACTCCTCCTTGAATTTTATTTTATGCCCTCCTTTGTTTTTGTCAAGAAATTTGAATGAAGCTCCGGCGGATATCCTTTTGGCGCCTTAAAAATGCGGTTATAATCTTTACTGCAGGGACTGGGAAAAATAGCCTCCGGTGAGGCCGTCCAGGGAAGCAGCCAGTTCCTCTAGTCTTAATTCCTTTTCTATTCTCTTCTTGCGGTCTTCGATGCTTAAATTATCCAGCTCCATCTTCAGGCGTATGCGCTCAAAATAAGTCCGATTGACTTCATCCAGGATATTATCGCGCAGTTCCGACATAAGCTTAGAGCGGCTGTCAATTGAGGTCTGGTCGCTATTCCAGATGAGCTCGCTTAGATCCCAGCTTAAGGTCACATCCCACTCTATCGCGTCATGCCCCTTCCTTAAGATATCGTCGTCGCATTTAGTGGTTGAGCCGCCTTCCCAATGCCAAAGGTCAGTCACATTCCGGCCTACGCCCATACTAAGTTTCGGGAAGGCCGCTTTTGTAGCTGCCTTCCTATTCCAAGCTTTGATTTTATCCGGATTAACCTGCGCATACTCAATAGCCGCCTCCTGAACCTTGCGGATATCAGGCTCACCCTTTAAATAAAAAGGCACTGATCCATTATTGGCTATGTTAGTATCTGCTCTGCCGGTCTTAAATAATCCTCTATCGCAGGCGGCATAAAGATTATAATCTTTATCCGCGGCGATAAATCTTATATCCGTTGAAACTAAATCAATGGAAATCTCCCGCCATCTCTCTTCATTATATTCGTATATGGCGGATTTTGTTAAAGCATAAATCTTTGACGGTTTTGATATAAGCATAAATTTCACATCCTGGCTCAACAGTCCATAGCCCGTAAAAG
>JAQTNM010000074.1 GCA_028713875.1 Candidatus Omnitrophota bacterium
GTGCTAATAAGCAGTAAAAATGACCAAGACGGTTGACTATGAAGGAAGAAGAAGGTCGGTTCTCATCGCCACCATTAACCGTTATATCAAGTATGCCCTGCCGGTTTCCTCTTCGGATATTGCCGGAGAATTCGGCTTGAGCCCGGCTACGATAAGAAACATATTCGCGGAACTGGAAGAGGCAGGGTATCTGAGCCACCCGCATACCTCCGCGGGAAGAATGCCTACGGACAGGGGGTACCGTTATTACGTTGATTTTTTAAGTTCGCGGGTTGAGCTTCTGGAAGATGAAAAGAATTCCATTATGAAATTCTATGAACGCCAGATTGACCGTTTAGATGAAATACTGGAGAAGACCTCGGAAATAATCTCTACTATTACCCATTATACGAGCATAGTTTCTTTCCCTGAGTGGCATGGCCGGTTTTTCTATAACGGAGTAAGTTTTGTGATGGAAGAGCCGGAATTCCAGGATATCAGCCGGATGCGTTATCTGATCAGAATAATAGAAGATAAAGTGCGGTTGCTGGATATACTGAACCGTGACTTCCAGGAGAAAGTAAGGATCTATATCGGCAGAGAATTAGATTGTTTCGGCATGGATAACTGCGCTTTGGCCGTAGCCACATATTCAGTTAGAAACAAGCCTTTGGGGCGGATGGCGGTCTTAGGCCCCAGCCGGATGCAGTACCAGCACATTATCCCGACTTTGGAATATGTTTCCGGTGTCTTGAGCGAGACGCTGAATAAGATTTAAAGAGATCTATGGAGAGCAAAAAAGAAAATAATAATCAAGAAACCGCCAAGGAAAAAGAGGCCAAGGCCGTTACCCTGGATGAATCAGAGTACCTTCAGCTGAAGGAAGAAGCAGCAAAGGCGAAGGAATACTGGGACAGGTTATTACGGCTGCAGGCTGATTTTGAAAATACGCGCAAGCGCCTGGACAGGGACAAACAGGAATTCATGCGTTTTGCCAATGAAGGCCTTATTATGGAACTGTTGAATGTCCTGGATGACCTTGAGCGTACGGTTGAGCTGGCTCAAACCAAGCATGAGGACCTGCCCACGTTTTTGAAGGGCGTGGAAATGGTGCTGGCCCATCTGTATGAGATGCTCAAGGAGCACGGTATTAAACCCATTGAGGCCAAGGGGAAAATATTTGACCCGAATTACCATGAAGCTCTGATGCAGGCGGAGAATAATGAGCTGCCCGAGCATACGGTCATTGAGGAAATGCAAAAAGGTTATACGTTAAACGGTAAAGTAATCAGGACTACAAAGGCCAAAGTTTCAAAAAAAACAGTTAATTTGTGAGTGGTTAGTGGTTAATTAACCAGTTAACCAATTGCGACGAAAGGAGCAATAAGATGGCAAAGGTAATCGGAATTGACTTGGGAACTTCTAACTCAGCTGTTGCGGTTATGGAAAGCGGCAGGCCTGTGATCATCCCTTCTGCGGAAGGCGCAGGAGTTGCCTCGGGAAAGGCATTCCCGTCTTTTGTAGCGTTTACCAAGGACGGCCAGAGACTGGTAGGTGAACCGGCCAGACGCCAGGCAGCGATCAACCCGGAAGGCACCATCTATGCGGCCAAGCGTAAGATGGGCACAGACCATAAATTCAAGGTTTTTGGCAATGAATATACGCCCCAACAGATATCCGCTTTTATCCTGCAGAAAATAAAACAGGATGCCCAAAATTATTTAGGGGACAAAGTTGAGGAGGCGGTAATTACTTGCCCGGCATACTTTGATGATAACCAGAGGACAGCTACCAAAGACGCAGGCGAAATCGCGGGCCTTAAAGTGTTACGTATAATCAATGAGCCTACGGCAGCCTGCCTTGCGTACGGCCTTGAGAAATCACAGAAAGAGCAGAAGATCATGGTCTTTGACTTAGGCGGCGGGACCCTGGATGTTACGATCATGGAGATGGCCCAGGGCGTATTTGAAGTAAAATCCACCCATGGCGACACTCAACTGGGCGGTACAGATATGGATAATACCTTGATTGAATACATCTCCGGCCAGTTCAAGCGCGAGACCGGCATAGACCTGCGTAATGATAAAATGGCCATGCAACGTTTGCGCGAGGCTGCGGAAAAAGCCAAGGTTGAGCTGTCTTCAACACTGACCACGGATATCAACCTCCCCTTTATTACCGCCGATGCCTCAGGGCCCAAGCATCTGACCATGTCTTTGACCAGGGCCAAATTAGAGGATTTGGTTTCTCCGATAGTAGAAAGATGCCGCAAGCCCATGGAGGAAGCGATCAAAGATGCCAAAACCACCCCTTCCGAGATAGACAGGAACATTATGGTGGGCGGGCCGACCCGTATGCCCATAGTCCAGAAGTTCGTCGAAGATTATGTGGGAAAGAAGATTGAGCGCGGGGTTGACCCCATGGAGTGCGTGGCGCTGGGGGCAGCCATACAGGCAGCGATCATCAAAGGCGACATGAAGGATGTCCTGCTGCTTGATGTTACGCCCCTATCGTTAGGCATAGAGACCCTTGGAGGCGTTAACACCAAGCTGATCGAAAGGAACACCACCATACCGACTAAAAAAAGCCAGATTTTCTCAACTGCCGCGGATAACCAGACCGCGGTTACGATAAGGGTATTGCAGGGCGAGCGGCCCATGGCTGACGATAACGTGGAATTAGGCAGGTTTGACCTCGTGGGTATTCCTTCCGCTGCGCGCGGAGTGCCGCAGATAGAAGTTGCTTTTGATATCGATGCCAACGGCATAGTTCATGTATCGGCAAAGGACCTGGGCACGGGAAAAGAGCAGTCCATCCGCATTACCGCGCCCAAAAAACTCTCCAAAGAAGAGATTGAAAAGATGGTTACAGAGGCGGAGAAATTTGCCGATGCCGATACCAAGAGGAAAGAAGAAGTCGAAACCATAAATCAAGCCGATACCCTGGTTTATGCGACGGAAAAATCACTTAAGGAATTCGGCGACAAGGTGTCCCAGTCGGAACGTGCTGACATAGAGGCCAGGATAAATGACCTGAAACAGGCCATAAAAGACAGGAACACCGAAAGAGTCAAAAAGTCCATGGAGGATTTGACTAAAGCTTCGCATAAACTGGCCGAAGAGATTTACAAGCAGACTTCCAAACAGCAGGCTGGAGCCGGCGCTTCAAAGACGCAAAGTCAGGCTGATGAGCCCCGAGCAGAAAAACCATCCCAAGATACAGACGCGGCATCCGGCAAAGGCGAAGATATTATAGATGCGGAGTATAAAGAAGAAGACGATAAGAAACAGTAGACAGTAGGTAGTAGGCAGTAGATAGGGTAAGGTTATGATGAGTACAAAGCGCGATTACTATGAAGTGTTGGGCGTTAAAAAAAGCGCAAGCCTTGATGAGATAAAAAAGGCCTACAGGGACCTGGCGCTGCGTTACCATCCGGACAGGGTGCCTCATGAGCAGAAAAAAGAAGCGGAAGAGCAATTCAAGGAGATCTCAGAGGCCTACGCGGTGCTTTCGGATGCCAAGAAACGCGGCCTTTATGACCAGTACGGTCACGCCGGGATAGACCAGAAATACGCTTACGAAGATATATTTAAGGGGGCGGATTTTGGCAGCGTATTTGAAGGTATGGGAGATTTTGGTTTAGGTGGAGGCATCTTTGAGGATATCTTCAGCGACCTGGGGTTTGACATCTTTGGCTCGCGGCAAAGAACTAGCGGCAGGGGCCGCCGGGGAAGAGACCTGCAGATAAGCGTAGATATAACCCTGGAAGAAGCAGCGCAAGGCATTGAAAAGACGATCACTATCCCGGGTTATGAAACATGTTCTACCTGTTCCGGCAGCGGAGCCAAGCCCGGGACGAAACAACTTACCTGTCCCCAGTGCAGGGGCTCAGGCCGGATGGTAATCTCCAGCGGTTTTTTCCAGATGGCGCAGACCTGTTCCCGGTGTCGCGGAGAGGGCACGGTTATCCAGACGCCCTGCCCCGATTGCAAAGGTCAGGGCAAGACCAAAGTTACGCGTAAGCTGAAAGTAAAGATCCCCGCCGGAGTGGATACCGGCTCGCAGTTGAGGATGCGCGGGGAAGGCGAATTAGGCTTAGCCGGCAGGGGCGATTTATATGTCATTATAGAGGTCAGGCCGCACCGGGTCTTTGAGCGCCACCACAATGATATACTTGTCCAGATAAATATAGGCTTGGCTAAGGCGATATTGGGCGGCGAGGTGGAAGTGGCTACCTTGGATGGAAAGGTTAAAATGAAGATACCCGCCGGTACGCAGAGCGACAGCATTTTCCGGCTTAAGGGAAAAGGCCTGCCGGACCTGCATAGCCGACAGTTCGGAGATGAGCTGGTCAAAATAAGCGTGAACATACCCAGGAATTTAACTATACAGCAGCGCCAGCTCATTGAGGAATATGCCAGGCTATCGGGGGAAGAGACGAATAGCAAAAGCAGCTTTAGCGATAAGATAAAAAAAGCTTTCAGCTGATACATTTTTTAGAAAGGGAATCATTATGCCGACATATGAATATGAATGCACGGGGTGCGGGCATCGTTTTGAGGCATTTCAGAAAATGAGCGATAAGGCTCTGGATAAATGCCCTGAATGCGGGAAAAGGGCAAAAAGGCTTATCTCAAGCGGAGCCGGGATAATCTTCAAGGGCTCTGGGTTCTATGCTACCGATTACCGCAAGAAATCAAATCCGGAAAAGACAAACGAAGCTAATGCCTGCCCAAAGGCTAAAGAAGGATGCAATGCCTGCCAACAACATTGACCCCGGGTTTAAAAAATTTACGAAATACTGGCTTGTGCTCCTGCTGTGGCTGGGGGTTATATTCTATTTTTCTTCCCTGCCCGGCAAAGACATACCTGCGTTATTCCCTCTGCAGGATATTTTATTTCATGCCGTTACTTACGCGGTATTAGCTTATTTGTTTATCCGGGCATTAAAAAATACCTGCCCGGGACTGGCGCGTCCGAAACTTATTTTGTTTACATTTGTATTCGGGGTTATTTACGGCTTAAGCGATGAATTCCACCAGTCGTTCGTACCTGGGAGGCAGGCGTCTGCCTTTGACCTGTTTGTGGACAGCGTCAGCTGTTTTATAGGGAGTTTTTTTTATTGATGACCGAGATACAACCGTTCAACGGGATTATTTACAATCAGGAAAAAATACGCGACTTAAGCAGGGTTGTCTGCCCGCCTTACGATGTGATCTCTGCGGTCCGCCAGAAGCATTATCTTGCGCTAGACGGGCATAACCTCATCCATATCCTACTGGGCAAGGATGTGCCCGGAGAAGACAAATACAGGCGCGCCGCGGATTATTTCAACTCCTGGATTAAAGAAGGCATCCTCAGGCAGGATGAGCAGCCGGCTGTTTATTTTTATATACAGCAGTATAAGCTAAAAGGGGAAAGCAAGACCCGCATGGGGTTTATTTCGCTGCTGGGATTAGGTTCCGCCGATTCGTGCGTATTTGCGCACGAGCATACCCGTCTTGAGCCAAAAGAAGACCGCTTTAAGCTTATAAAACGGGTGAAAGCGAATTTAAGCCCGATATTCGTGGTTTTTCCCGACTCCAAACGCATTATCCAGCGCATTTATCAAAAATATATCGCGGATAAAAAACCGTTTATCGAAATAAACGATGATGAAAAAGTGCTGCATAAGGTTTGGAGGATAGACGACCCCAGGGCCCTGGAGGAGATAAAGGAAAGGGTGCATAACGAAGATATCTTTATCGCCGACGGCCATCACCGCTATGAAGTAGCCTGCATGTATAGAGATCAGATGCGCGGTAAGCTTGCCGCGCCTACGGGACGGGAAAGCTTCAACTATATCATGGCCTACTTTACCAGCGCCGATTCCCGGGGTTTGAGCATTTTGCCGATACACCGCCTGATCCAATTGAGCCCGCAGTTCAATATGGATAGCTTTAAGCTGAAACTGCGGGATTATTTTGATATAGAGGAAGTTAAAGACAGCGTAAGGTTTATGTTCCTGATGGAAAAGGCGGGAGCAAGCGAACATGTGCTGGGAATGTACAAGGACAAAAAGTACTGGCTTCTCAGATTGAAGAACGTAAAGATTCTCGACCGCATGACCCAGGACAAGCCTTTGGAATACAAGTCACTGGACGTGACCATCCTGAATTATATAATCATAAAGAAGGTCTTGGGCATGGGCCTTGACGACAAGGCGGACATAGAATTTATCCATGACGCAAATGAACTGATTAAGCGCGTGGATTCTGATCCGGGGTATATCGCCTTTCTTTTAAATCCGGTGAAAATGCGGCAGATCATGTCCCTGGCTTTAAAGGGCGAAAGGATGCCTGCGAAATCCACATATTTCTATCCCAAGGTCTTATCGGGATTAGTGATCCATAAACACCAAACATAGTTATTTGGTGAGCGGCTGACTTGTGAGTAGAATCTTCAATTAACCAGTTAACAAATTAACCAGTTAACCAATGGCGTTATTCGGCAAACCTAAATATACGATCGTCAGGGTCAAAAAAAAAGAGATCCCGGAAGGCATCTGGACAAAATGCGAGGTCTGCTCCGAGGTATTGTATAACAAGACCCTTGAAGAAAACTTCAAGGTGTGTCCGAAATGCAACTATCATTTCGTGCTGGGCGCTTACGAGAGGATCAATTTGCTTTTAGACAAGGATACTTTTGAGGAATACGACCGCCAGATGGTTTCAGCCGACCCCCTGTCTTTCAAGGGGCCCAAGACCTATAAAGATAAAATCGCTCAAGACCAGGGTTCTACAGGCCTGAAGGATGCGGTGGTAACGGGTGAAGGGTTGCTGGAAGGCGATAAAATAATAATCGCAGTTACGGATTCGCGTTTTATCATGGGTTCAATGGGCTCGGTTGTGGGAGAAAAGATAACCCGGGCAATCGAAGCGGCAACAAAAGCCAAATTGCCGGTGATTATCGTATCCGGTTCGGGCGGAGGCGCCAGGATGTACGAAGGCATGTATAGTCTTATGCAGATGGCTAAAACGTGCGCCGCGCTTTCTTATCACCATAAAGCAAAATTGCCTTTTATCTCCGTGCTTACCAATCCCACTATGGCCGGAGTATTGGCTTCTTTTGCCGGCATAGGCGATATCATTATTGCCGAGCCAAAGGCATTGATAGGTTTTACCGGACCGCGCGTGATTGAGCAAACCATAAGACAGAAGTTGCCGCCGGGATTCCAGCGTTCGGAATTCCTGCTTGAACACGGGATGGTGGATATGATTGTCCACCGCAAGAATCTAAAAACCGTTTTAAGCCAATTACTTGACTACTTAAGTTAATATCTGTATAATATGTCCAACTATTTATAAGCGAGGGAGATATGGCGCAGGTAAGTCTACAAAATGTGTCCAAGGTTTTTGCCAACGGCAACAAGGTGGTGGATAACGTAAACCTTGGGGTTGAGAACAAGGAATTCATGGTCATGGTAGGGCCTTCCGGATGCGGTAAATCCACCACTTTAAGGATGATCGCTGGGCTTGAAGAGATAAGCGGG
>JAQTNM010000075.1 GCA_028713875.1 Candidatus Omnitrophota bacterium
TGCCGCTTAAGTCAGGGTGCAGGATGACATCTGCCAGCTGCCCTTCTTTTTGAACCAGGGCAGACTGCATTAATTCTACGCTGCTGAATATTATATCCAGTATATTCGTCTTGAACTTATTTCTGATATAATCCTTTAAGCCGCTCCGCTGCCTCTTACGAGGTTGCTCAGATCCAGCATCAATCTCTTCCTTAAGCCTTTCGTAGTTACGCAGGACATCCTCTTTGGAAGGGGTGACGTTAACCGCGATAATTTTGCGCACGCCCATATGGAAAAGCGGTTCTGTAGGCAAAGGGCTGATCATGCCGCCGTCTAAGAGCATCTCTTCCTTGAATTTGAAAGGCTGAAATACTCCTGGCATGGAACAACTGGCCATAATCGCATCCGCAAGCGAACCTTTATCCAAGACGCGGGGCTCCTTCCTGCGGATATCGCTGGCAATGATCTTTAAGGGGAGCCTAACATCATAAAAAGTCTTATTGCCCAGGTGGCGTTTTAAAAATCCGTAAAGTTTATTACCCTTTATAAAACCCAGAAAAGGCAGGGTTAAGTCGACCATCCCCCATAGATGTTTTGGTTCTTTGAATTCTCCGGTTAATTCCAGTATTTCTGCGCTGGAGAGGCCAATTGCCCAAAGGCTTGCTACCAGCGCGCCGATGCTTGAGCCGGTAATAACGTCAATAGGGATCTTTTCCTCCTCGATCACCTTTAACACGCCGATATGGCAAAACCCGTAGGCAACTCCCACTCCTAACGCCAGGCCTACCAGGCAGTCGCCGAGCTCGCGCGAGATCCTGCGCACTGCCTTGGCATAGCTTGAATCAGGATTATCCAAAACCAACCTGTCCAGCGACCCTAACTCTACCTTCGGTAAGGTCGCAAATATACCGTGCCCCAATATCTCTAAACGTTGTTGATGGCTTAACTGCGAAAGCTTATGTTCGTTTACGATGACTTTTATTTTTTGCGGCGAAAAATGAAAATCTGCATTCAGTCTTCTGATCAGGTTACGCGTCCTCTCCAAATAGACCTGGGCAGGTCCGGTTAAAATATGGATTAACTCGGACTGGTTCAATATCTCAAAAACGAACCTGTCCATGGACGAAGGCATATCCAGAATTATATAATGATAATTATTAACCAGGATGCTTAAAACCTCGATCAACCTTTTTACGCAATGGTTATCTTCCTCTTTATAGCTGAGACAGAGCAGGTCTATCCCGAATTTATCCTTCAGGACCACCTCCCCCAGTATCCCGACCGTATCTGCCGGGCCGCTGGACAGATCAAAAACAGGATAATCGCCGCTGACTTCCAGCTTGACCGGTAAGCTGTGCCTGGAATCCTTAAGGCATATATCCATTACCAGTACCGACTTATGAGTCTCTTTATGCAGGCTTAAAGCCAGGTTCAGGGCATATATGGTCTTACCTGCCTGGGAGTAAGAGCTGAATATGGAAATGACGGTGCTTTCAAAAATGGTCTTCTGGTGGAGATCCTTGTTTTTCAGGCGCCGGGATAGAGTTTGGCTCAGGTCAATGGCCAACTGCGGGATCCTTTTCAATACGTATTCAAAATCTTCCTTTTTAATGACCAGCAATAAGCAGTCATTTAACGCCTGGGCGCTAACTGAATGTGTTTCGCCGGTAAGAAGAGAAATGATCCCGAAATATTTTCCCCGATGGAGGTATTCTAGGATGGTTTTGTTCCCGGAGGCGCCACGCGTGTAGACCACGACCCTGCCGATGATGATGCAGTAAAAGCTTGAGGCGGGCGAGCCTTCTTCATAAATAACCTGACCTTTTTTATATTCCACGACCTGGCAGCGGTCCCTGATGATACGGCTCTCGGCATTGGACAGGCCTGAAAAAAGGTGAAGTTCCCGTAATATTGAATCTCTATTGCCCCATTCCATTGCTGTCAATTATAGCACCTTAAAATAAAAAATCCCAACAAAAAGTTGGGATTCTTTATGAAAAATTTAAACCGATAAAGGAGCTCCGGTGTGACTTCCTCACCATCCTTCGGCAGCCCAGCCACCATATGCCGCAATTTCAACTTCAAATGCGGGCTTAGGTCTGTGGCTTTGTGTCCCCCGATTTCTCGGAGTTTACCTTTATCGGCAATAAAAGTATAACACGGAACGCCCTACTTTTCAAGACAGGCTATCTTGACGGCCTGGGGCCCGGTGCCGGCGCGGGATTCAAATGCCTGCTTAAGGCGGCCCATGTCTTGGGGCCAACCTTGCCGTCGGCTTTGAGGCCGTTTGCCTTCTGGAACTCTGCAATCGCAGCTTTGGTTCTAGGGCCTATCTTGCCGTCTATCTTGCCGGTATAATAACCGGAGTTTTTCAAGGCCGTCTGAATTTCGATGACTGAAGGCTTGTATGGTCCGGATGGCGGCAGGGGTTCTAATTTGGCGGTCATGCCCGCTGCCTGGGGCGTTACTGCCATTGACGCAGCAGCTGCCTGTTCCGGGGCCTTTGCTTCGGGAGCGTTTTTGCTTTCTGAACTAAGCGCGCTCATTGCCTCCATTGACATCGGTTCCTGCATCTCTTCAAGGGTTTTCTGTTTCTTGCCGCAACCGGCTAAATAAACAACCAGAGCTAATGTCAAAATAATAAATGCGGATCTCTTCATCTTCATATTTCACCTCCCTTCGCTGAACAAGTAATAAAGTTTATTCTATTACTTATTTTGGAAAATGCAAATAAAAAATATTAAGGGCAGAGATACCAGCCATGAGGCACTTCTGTCTCAACCTGGGTAGCCGAGGCAACAAAACCCCGGCACAAGCTCTGATTATACATATCGGTCCCTTGAGGAGCCCTGCCTCCGCTTGTGCACCTGCATGCGCAAATGTCCGCATAGTCGGAATTGGTAGCAATCTTGTAGTAAAAATAATGGGTGGCTCTGCATGCGCTGGGGATCTCATCGGCGCCGGTGCCTAAATTCACGTAAGCCGAACTAATGCCAGTCAAGGTATTATTAGTCAGTTTATATGCTATTAGCGACTGCCGTACAGCTCCTAGGTTTACTCTTGCTTCTGCCTGACGACCCTTTTCCACTACTTTCGTATATTGTGTATAACCCAAAGTGGCAAGGATACCTAAGATGACGATGACTACGATTAATTCAAGAAGGGTAAAAGACCTGGGTGAGGATTTTAGCGCGGGAGCGGAGTGTCTGTTCAACTTTATTTATTTCTCCTTTAATCTTATTTTATGTCTACACTTGTTTTTGTCAAGGATGATTTAGGCATGAATCCGGAAGATTTGTGAGCGAATAGAGGCTTTAGTCTAATTATGAAATTTTAGGTTTTTGCTGGAGTGGGCATAAGAAAATTTTTGGCAAATGTCTGCGAGGAATTACGAGGAGTGGAGAACGCTAATCCGATACAGGCTACTCGAAACGACGAAGTAAGCCGAAGCAGACGGCAAAAATTTTCAGCCCACGGAAGCAAAACCTAAAATAGACTTTGAGGTTGAAGGAATACGAGTGGACTTCTATATCTTTCTTATTTCCGGATAGCGTATGTTTATGACCAGGAAGGACGCGCCGCAGATAATGCTGCCTATGGCCACTGCCCAGGAAACACCCCAGGCCTGGGCAAGGGCTCCGGCAAAAAGATTTCCGAAAGGCATGACCCCGGCAAAGGTGAACATAAAGACGCTCATTATCCTGCCCCTGAATCTATCGTGGACCAAGGTCTGCAGTATGGTATTGATAAGGCTGATGGAGGCGACGCTGGAAAATCCTACGAATAATAAGGCTAGCAGCGAAAGCGGGTATGTCCTGGAGACGGAAAATGCCACCAGCGAAACTGAAAATATCATTAAAGAAACCATCAGAAGCCTGCCTTTATGCTTAAAATCACCCAAACCCGCTAAAAATAGCGCCGCGATAAGAGCGCCCACGCCCGCGGACGACATAAGCATCCCCAGGCCCTTGGCCCCGACCCTCAAAACCCGGTCCGCAAAAACCGGCATGAGTATAACGTAGGATATGCCGAACAAGCTAGTTATCCCAACAATCACCACCATTATAAGTATTATCCGGTTCTGCCTTATAAAGCTCAATCCCTCCATCAGCTCATGAATAACCCTGGTTTTCGTTTCTTTTCTGGGCAGACTGTCTATCCTGATAACCGCGAGCGCTATTATTACGGCCAGAAAACTTATACCGTTGATATAAAAACACCCGCTCATGCCGACGGCAGCAATCAATATGCCTGCCAGCGCCGGGCCGATCATGCGCGCGGAATTAAAGGCCGCGGAATTCAAGGCTATCCCGTTAAGCAGGTGTTTTTTGCCCACCATCTCCACTACCACTGCCTGGCGCGCAGGGGAATCAAAAGCCATAACCGTACCGTTCAAGAGGGCAATGAGCATTATCTGCCAGGTAGTGATAATCTTAAACTGCGTCAATACCGCTAAAATAAAAGCCAGTATCATAAATATATTCTGCGTGAATAAAAGAATGGTTTTCTTGTTAATTCTGTCTGCGGCCACTCCGGCAAACAAAGAAAGACAGAATATCGGGATAGAACTTAAAAACCCTACCACCCCGAGCAAAAAGGCGGAGTGGGTCAGGTCAAACACCAGCCAGCTCTGTGCCACAATCTGGATCCAGGTGCCTATAAGTGAAATAAACATACCTATCCAGTAGAGGCGGAAATCTCTTAGTTTTAACGAGGAGAACATGTTTAGGATTGGATTACTGCCTGGCGCCGGCAGGCAGGACACAGGATTTTAATGCGGTCGGAACGCTGAAATTCCAATTCTTCTTTAGAGGATGGTTTTTCCTTTAAGGCGAGGTCGAAATTTTTTAAATAAAACAGCATCAGGGAGGCATTGGAAAAACAAAGCGGGCCTATTTTTTTGGCCACCCACAATATCTGGTCATAAGGAGCGATAACCTCTCCGCAGCATTCACAGAGCAGCAGCTCTTTCTCGATCGCCTGCTTAAGGTCCTGCCTTTTCTCTGTGGTCGCAAGATCGAACTCATTGGAGAGCATTATGCCTTTTGTCGTAGGGCAATTTGCCTGGCACTGGCCGCAAAATATACAGATATCCCAACGCACGGTAAGCACCCTTTTATTTTTTATATCTTCAAAATCTATGGCTTTGGCAGGACAGACCTGGGCGCAGGCAGTGCAGCCGATACAATCCTGCTCATAAAACTTCGGCCTTCCCCTGAACCGCTCATATGGCTTATGCGGCTTATAAGGGAATTTAGTAGTATACGGCCCCTTAATTAGTGCTCTTATCGCTTCCTTTAACTCTCTTAACTTCGGATATCTCATATTCCCTACCTACTGTCTACTACCTACTATCTACTTATCTTTACCGTCTTCGGCGTATTTATCGCAGGCGGACTTTTCCCAGAGCTTTACCCCGGAACGGTGCGCGCTTCTTGAAATAACGTGCGCCGAGACAGGCGCGGTCAACATCAAAAATAATATGCATAAGAGGGCTTTGATGCCGGCAGGGCTGAAGCCCCGGTATAAAAACAGCCCGAACAGGATACTGGATGTACCCAGGGTTACGCATTTTACCGAAGAATGCAGGCGGTTATAGACATCCGGGAAACGGACTAGCCCCAGGCAGCCGAAAAAGTCAAAAGCCAAACCTATTATTATGAATATAAATCCGCATGTTTCATTCATCAAAGCCCCTGCCTTCCATATATTTGCCTATCGCCAGGATGGAAATGAAACTCTGCAGCGCCCAGGCAATACCGATGTCGATATACCAGTCCCTGCCCGTGGGAACGCCCAATATGGCGCAGAAACCCAGGATGAGTATGCCGAATATATCCAGGGCCACTGCCCTGTCCGCGGCAGTCGGGCCAATCAATAAACGCCACGCACAGAATATTCCGCAAAATATAAGGATAAAAAACGCCTTCTCCAGCCACCCCGATTGCCATTCCAGAATAGAAAAAACAGGGTAAAAGGCAATAAAAAGGAAGGCAGCGATTATAAGTATGGCTCCGATCAGCCAGCGCAATCGTCTCATGCGAAAATCCTTTTTAATATCCGCTCAAACTTCCCGGTTATCAACTCTGTGGCCTTGTCAATATCCTGGGTTTTCACATCCGCCCAGTGTATATATAAAAATCCCTTTTCCTTATCTACGTCAACCGTCATTGTCCCGGGTTTGAGGCTGAGCGAATTAGCCAAAAAGGTCAGGCCGGCATCGGATTTAAGCGTAGTTTTGACCTTGACAATGCCCGGGTTAATCGGCAGGTCCGGGTGAACCGTCCTATAAGCGCCGTCTATATTCGCCTTTATACATTCCCATATAAATACCATAACGTAATACAGGAACCAGACATAACGCTTTAGGTTCTTGAATACCTGCGGCGGCTTATCGAATATGTCGGCGGTCAGGAAAGAGACCAGGAGCCCGATAATGAATCCGGCAGCTATATGCTGGGGATCTAGCGACCAGGTTAAAAGCAGCCAGATAAAGAATGCCAATACGAATAAAAGGATACGTAATCTCATGATCGCATCGCTCCAAACACCATATCTTTATAACCTGTCCCGGCCATCAAGGCATTTACCGCCGACTGCAGGAAAGGCTTAAAACAGATAATGAGCAGCAGCCCGCCGAATACGCAGATAACCGCCAGTATCACCAAAGGCAACTTCATGGTAAAAGGCGTAGGCTTTAATTTATCCAGGCCCGCGTGCAGCTTGCCGAAGAAGGCAAAGGTCTGGAATTTCAAATAATAAGCCAGGGTAATGATACTTACCAGCGCCGCGACAAAAGCAAAGCCCGGATGATTTGCCTGGAGGGCGGCGATAATAATGATCAGCTTGCTGAAGAACCCCGCAAAAGGAGGGATGCCGGAAATGCTCATCGAAGCTGCCAGGCCCGTATACCCGGTAAGGGGAAGTTTGGTATTGAGGCCTCCGAGTTTGCGTAAATCTCTTGTGCCGGTTGAGCGCTCAATGGAGCCGGCGTTTAAAAAAAGCAAGGACGTAAAAATGGCGTGGTTAAACAGATGAAATAATCCGCCTAAAATACCGAGCGGCGTGCCTATGCCTAACGCAAATATGATATAACCTATCTGGCTGATGCTGGAATATGCGAACATCCTTTTTATGTCATTCTGAGCTATAGCTAAAACCGCCCCTACAACCATAGATACCGTGCCTAATAACATCAGCATAAAGAGCAAATTCCCGGAAACCGTAAATATGTTGAAGAAAATCCTGATTAAAGCATATATCCCCAGTGCTTTAATGAATATGCCGGAAAGGACGGCTGAAACCGGGGTAGGCGCGCAAGAATGCGCGTCCGGTAACCAGGCGTGAAACGGGACT
>JAQTNM010000076.1 GCA_028713875.1 Candidatus Omnitrophota bacterium
CCCTGGATAAAGCAAAAACCGTGTTGATGCGGGGGTTGTTTTTCAGGATCTGCCCCACCCGCTCATTGCACCAATAGCCGATAAAACTTTCCGGATAAGCGTCTTTTATAGCCTTTATCACCGGAGTGGTAAAGAGAACGTCTCCGATGCCAAAGGGGTTAATGATAAGGAATCTTTTCATCAGATATATTTTTTCAGTTTTTTTGCCTTAAGCAGCTGAACAACCTTCTTAACATCCTGGGCTTTATCCTTGGAACACACCAGTAGTGCGTCTTCCGTATCCACCACAATCATATTATTCAACCCTATAGTAGCCACTAACCGGTTATCCGACCAGACCAGGCTTGACCTGCTGCCTACGTCAATGCATTTTCCGCCGATAAAAATATTGCCTTCCTTGTCCTTACGCAACAGCTCCTCCATCGCCTTCCAGTGGCCCAGGTCCAGCCATCCATAGTCACAGGGCAGGAGCACTGCCTTGCCGGTTTTTTCCATCACGGCATAATCTATAGATACGGAAGGCAGCCTGCGCCAAAGCCGATTGATATCTTTCGGGGAATGCATCTTCATTATTGCCTTATATACAACGGGAGAGAATTTCCTGATCTCTTCCAACATCACGTCGGCGCGGAATATAAATGTCCCGCTGTTCCAAAAATAATTTTTATCGGATACCAGTTTTTTTGCTTTTGCCAGGGTTGGTTTTTCAATGAATTTATCCACCTTAAAGAACCCGCGCGCTTTAGCACCGGTTCCAATCTTCGCTTTGATATAGCCGTAACCTGTTTCAGGCCGGCTCGGCCTTATCCCTATGGTTACTATAAAGCCTTTTTGCGCTAAATGGATCGCCCTGGATAATGACCTTAAATATTTCCTGTTATTTTTAATAAAGTGGTCCGAAGGCATCACCGCTATGACCGCCTGCGGATGGATACCCTTGATTTTAGCGGAAAAAAAAGCTATCGGCGCAAGGGTATTCCTGCCTGCCGGTTCAAAAAAGAAATTACCCCGCGGGATATCAAAAGCCTTTAAGCAGTCTTTTATCTTGCGGCTATGTATCCTGTTGGTGGCGATATAGATGTTTTTTTTCTTTATAAGCGGGGATATCCGTTGGATAGTCTCTTCTATCAATGTCCGATCAGAGTAAATCGCCAGAAATTGCTTTGGTATTGATTCCCTGCTTACCGGCCAGAAACGGCTCCCTGCGCCTCCGGCCAGGACAACGGCATAATTCATTTATTTACCACCTCTTTGACTTTTTCTAAAACCTCATCTACGCTTATATCTAAAAGGCTTCTCTTTTCTATCACCAGGCTCTGCGCCTGCCATGGCCCCCATCTTTTTGCGGTTTTACCCGGGATATCATTTCTGAAGATAGCTATAACCGGAGTATCTACCGCGCAGGCAAGATGAACAGGCCCGCTGTCTCCCGAAACCAATAGTCTGCATTTTTTTAACAATGCTGCCAGCTGCGCCAGGCTGGTTTTTCCGGCCAGATTAATCACGCCTCTATCCAGCCGGGCAAAAAATTCACTGTTTTTGCCTGCTTCCTCCCGCCCCCCTACCACCACAACCGGCCTATTGAGTTGGCCCCTGATCTTCGCAGTTAATTCCAGAAAATTATCTAACGGCCATTGTTTGAGCGGGTCGCTGGTAAACGGGTGCACGGCAACCAGATTATCTTCGTTTTCTATGTTATGCTCTTTAAGTAGGCTGCCGATCGCCGCGGAATCTGTTTTCAAAGAAAGGCTTTTATCATCGGTTTTTACCCCGGTTAAAGCCGCCAATTCCAGGTTGTATTCTACTTCATGCTTGAGGCCGAGATATTTTTTATCTTCTATTTTATCGGTAAGTAAAATTCCTAATTTTCTGTTATAACCCACTCTTACCGGGATGCCGGAGGAATAGGTAATTATGTTAAATTCACGGGAGGGGTTAAACATTACTGCCATATCTATATGTCTTTTCTTCAAGGCCCACATCAACCTGAATTGTTCCATTAACGAATGCTTATTCCCGCCCCACTCCATTGTTTCGTCTATAAAAGCAATACCTTGCGCCAATTCCCGCACATAAGGATTGACTACGGCAATAATCCTGGCCCGGGAAAAAGCTTCCTTCAGCGCGCGGAAAGCCGGTATATTCAGCAGGAATTCGCCAAAGCGATCGTTACGAAAAACAAGTATATTTTTAACCGACTGATGGTTGATTTGCATCTGTAAGCCTGCCCAGAGATAGAGATAATCCGGATAAATACCAGAATATCATGGCTATGCGGCTATAATAGAGGCTGCTTTCGGTCAGGCCGTTGACTAAAAAAGCGGCCAGACACAAGATTAAGCCCAGCGACATATTTTTAAGCAAACTACTTTCCAGCTTCTTATAAATTGAAATGGACGCTTTAAACAACCTGTAGATAAGCCATAGAAATATTCCTAAACCCACTATGCCTACCTCTGCCGCCATATGCAGGAAATTATTATGGGCATAAATATAATCAGAGGTAACAATGCCCCGATATTCCGGGGACTCCTTGTATTTTTTGTAATTTTTCATAAAGGTGTTCACCCCCACCCCGATTACGGGATGGTCCTCTATCATATTCAGGCTGTTGCGGTAAATAGCGATACGGTCATCGTTACACATGAACCTTAAAGGATTGTACTCTATTTGTTTTGCCCAATCTTTGACACTTGAAGGCAAAATAAAAGGCGCCATAACTATAAGGATAACCAATATAGATAATAGGATCTTATTTTTCTTGACAATACCTAACAGTAATAAGGCTACAAAGATCGCCAGCAATGTGGGCCGGGAATAAGTTAACGCTGAAGCCGCTAAGACCAAAAGACCCACCAGGCAAATGATGATTTTTTTATTTCTTTTAAAATAATAAAGCGCCAGCGTTA
This sequence comes from Candidatus Omnitrophota bacterium, assembly GCA_028713875.1. Classification (GTDB taxonomy): domain Bacteria; phylum Omnitrophota; class Gorgyraeia; order Gygaellales; family Profunditerraquicolaceae; genus JAQTNM01. The sequence goes on from JAQTNM010000076.1 coordinate 2,910, forward strand.
TGATCACCGGGGCCACAGCGCTCAAATATATCCCCAGCACATTTGCGTCCGGAAAAGATGCGGTAGCCCGCTTAAGGCCGATATTGATAATAGGCAAATTGCCGCGGATAAAATCCCTTCCCCAGGAGACCTGCCATATAGCATCTACGGATAAAAGCAGTGCCGCGCAAACGATTGAAATAATAACCTTGCCGGCATGACGATGGTCCTTCACCTCTGCCGAGATGACCAGGAATAAAAAAAAGTACTCCAGAAGCCTGAATAACCCCCGGAAGCTATCCCGGTAGCTTACGGAATTCAGCATAGAAACGGCTGCTGCTATAAAAAACAGCATAAAAGGCAAATTTAGCGCAGTATACATATATGGTTTTTGTTTACTGATTATTTTCTTGAGCAGAAAGCTAAAAATAAGCAAGCCTACAAAAACATGCATCGGCGCAGGCGCTATAGCCATCACGAACGGAATAAGCACGATCGCCCAGTAAATAACAAAATCCAGTGTTTTTACCATCATTTCTGATTTCACCTATCCTTAGAAACGGTATTTTAGAATGCTGATTATCGCCTGGAAACCATCAATCCACCTGATCTTTTTGCCTTCGGAATAACTGCGCGGGTAATACGCTATGGGGACTTCAGAGATGCGCAAATGTTTTTTAAGCGCCTTACAAACAATCTCTACCTCTATGTCAAAGCTGGTTGACTTAAGCCCCAGGCTTAAAAATACGCTCTTACGCGCCATTTTATAACAGGTGGCATAATCGTTGATCCTGGAGGCAAAGAGAAAATTCAACAGCCCGGTTAAAAATTTGTTGCCTAACCTGTGAAACACAAGGCCGCTATGCCCTTGCATAAAACGCGCCCCCAGGACAATATCAGCTTCATCCTTCCGCAGCGGCTCTATCAGCTTCAAATACTCGGCGGGGTCATATTCCAGGTCGGCATCCTGTATGACTACTAACTCAGCGCCTGCTTCCCTGATCCCTTCTCTTACTGCCGTTCCTTTGCCTTTATTATAGGAATGATATATAACCTTGATATTGTTTATTACCTTCCCTCTTAATATGTCCTGCAGGGCATCCCTGGTGCCGTCGGTTGAATAGTTATCCACCACGATTATCTCTTTATCAATGTTCACCGAGTTGATCTTGGATAATATTTCCCCGATGGTTTTAACCTCGTTATACACCGGGACAACTATCGTAAGCAAGGGAACGCTCATTTTGTCAGCCTCTTTAAAACCGCCCATATATACAACTTAATGTAAGCGGGCAGTAATTTTAGGACCCGGAAGTTAGATTGGCCCCTGGCCCTTTCTTTCCATACCGTGGGTATTTCGGCGATCTTAAATCCGGAATAATAAGCTTTAAGGGGTATCTCCATAGATATTTCAAATGCTTCTGACTTGACATCAATGCTGTCAATTACTTTTTTACGGTACATCTTAAAGGCATTGGCGATATCATGCGTGGGCAGGCCCAATAAAAAAGAAAGCGACCTTCCGGCGCAGAAAGACAGGAAACCTTTAACTTTTGATCCGCCTAAACGGGCCCCTCCTTTGATATAGCGGGAGCCGCAGACAATATCATAACCCTGGTTAAGCTTATCCAGCATCAGAGGGATAGAATCCAGGTCATCGCACAGGTCCGCCATGACCGGAATAACTATATCCGTGCTTACCTTGCTAAAACCTGTTTTCAAGGCGTTGGCAAACCCTTTCCCTGATTTATTATGCACTAATTTAATATTACCGTATTTACGGCTTAAGCCCTGGACCAGTTCCGCGGTCTCATCGGTAGAATTATCATCTACGATAACAAGCTCGTAGTCAAAGCTAAGAGACCGCTCGATCCTCTCAATGACGTTGGCAATATTATCCTGCTCATTATGCGCAGGTACCACAATGGATAATTTCATTTCAATACTCTATATATATGCACGGTTGCATTTTGATATACGGGGGTGAATTTACCGGGATTATCCCGCGCCCACTTATCTTCCATGGGAAACTTTATATCTTTTGTCTGGTGCAGCGAATAAACGAATAGGTAATCGGTATTACGCCTGATGAGGTTAGCGCGCCAGCCCGGGTAATCCGCTGCTGCGCGGTAATTACCCTGTGCCTCTAAATTATTGTGCAGGCTCAAAAAATCATCTCCCCATTGATAATGGCTGTCCGGGAAATAATGCAATTTTACGGGGTCTATCTTATTCACGGAAACATAATATACGTTATTCTTAAAGTCAGACCCGTATAAAGGAAACGGCACCGGCCGGCCTGCATAAGCAATATTATTGCCCGCGGTGTTCTGATTGAGCCAGCCCCAGGCTTTGGCTGCATCGGGCCAGAAACCCGAATATTTTACCATTTTTTCATACCGTAAGAACTCATTTTTTGTATAATTCCTTTCCAATACCGGCAATGAAGAAAAAACAAGAATTAAAAATGCCAAAATAAGCACGGGCCTTTTGATCAGATGCGGCAGCAAAAAGAACAAAAATATGCTCAGGATAATGGCTACAGCCAATTCCTGCTTTTTAGCCAATTCCGGGGCCGAAGATAATGCGCATATAACAACCAGCGTATTCACAAAACGCCGCGGGACATTCAGGCTTGCCAGGGTATAAAACCCCATAACCATACCTATCCCCAGAAGGTTATAGATATACCTTACATTCGCAAGCGGGATAAGATATCTGTAAACCAGATAAATCATGACGGGCAGCAGCAAAAAATAAGCCAGGCCAGGGTCCATCTTAGCCCGCCTTTTGAAAAAAGCAACCGGCAAAGCCAGGAATATGAACGGCAGCACTAATAGTATTGTCTGCGCGCCCAGGCCTTCATGAAAAAGCAGCTTGTCCAGGCGGTAATCTTTCAGGTGAAAATGGGCTCCGTAAGTAGTCTTATCCATGACCCCTTTTAAAATAGTCCTGCCATATAGCTTAAGGTCCAGGGGATACAAGGGATTACCTGCATCTATCAGGTTCCTTATGTAGCTGAACCCGCCGAAAAAAATGATGACCAGCACGGAAAATATCAGGAATTTATATGTTTTTTTGATATTCCTGGCTGCCAGGAATAAAAATGGGATAAACAACAATGCTGCATAAGGCAAAGCAATGGTCTTAACTCCCAACAACAGTCCTACGCTTAAACTGTAGATCAACACGTTCCGGAACGAAAATACGTTCTTCAAGGCAAATAAGTAGTTTAAAGCCGTCAAAAACAGCGATGATACCATAACATCAACATAGGCGATCTGGATCTGCTTGAAATAATTGGGAATAAGGCTGAATAAGCCGGCGGCAAAAAAAGAATATTTTTCCTTTAATCCCAGCTTTCTCCCCAGAGAATATACTGCCAGGAAGGATAAAATGAAAAATGGCATCTGGCCCAGATCAGCTATGTATACGCTTTTTAACGGAATCATAAACCACAGAAAGAACAGGCTCCCGTTTATAGGATAATATGAGGGGCTGGGGTCGTCAAATACCGTGATCGGCGTATCCAGGTTTCCGTGCTTGAGCCACTCCACGGCAAAAGTAAAATGATAATTCAGGCTGTCCCAGCCGAAAGGCGGGTTAAGCGCGTTGATAAAAAACTTAACCAACCCGAAACCTGAAATTATGCAAAGAAGCAAGATCACTATTTTGCTGCTTAAAAGAGAGACTATTGCATCTCCTGTGCCCTTAAGACTGAAGGAATATTCCCTGTTCCTGGATATCCGCCATGCAATTAAAAGTACTGCCAGATTAAAAAGAATAAGGTTATTCAGATAAAGGGCACCGCATACGCCTAAAATAAGCTCGCTGAACACTATTTGCGCAAAATAGATGATAAACCAGGATATCAGGGAATCAATAAAGCCCTTAGGGCGGACTAATTTATAATTGATCAAAAAAGAACTCAAGATTACAATAAGATTAATCAATATGAGTATGGCCATTAGTCACCTAAATCCATAAGCCGGGCATTAATAAGCATGCCGCTGGCAAAAACCCTGATCAGAACAGGGATATTTTCTTTATCGGGCAACAACACCATTGTCAACTGGGATTGATGATAAGGATTATTTTTGTCGCGCCTCCTGATCGTCGCCTTAACCACGGCAATATTGCATGGTTTATTGCCGACGGACACCTGCCGCAGGCTGACAGTGCCTTTTAAGATATAATTTTTCTGATTGGTATTGATATTCATCTCCACTTCTTTAATCTTATCCAGCTGCATACGGCGCAGGTTGAATATAGCAGAAAGGGGATCCTGCGTATCCGGAAGTATCTGGCGCTTGACCCCGGATATAGACATAATGCCATTATCCTGGTCATAGTATACCTCTTTGACTGTTTCCTGCCTGCCTGCCATTGTTACTCTCTGCTTAAATAA
>JAQTNM010000077.1 GCA_028713875.1 Candidatus Omnitrophota bacterium
AATCAGCTCTAATAACGTAAAGCCGGTTCGGCGGCTCAACAACATCACACCTGCCTTCTGTCAAATGCATCATTTTTAAATTTCACGGTATCAATAGTAACCTGCTGTGCCGCTCCAGGTGCCGTCAGGCATCAAGTCTATCGAATAATTACTAAGTGCTCCCGGTTGTTTACCGGCTGTGCCAGTGCATCTCTCTGCCCTAACCCTTCCATTAGCCCAACAGCAATAATATCGAAAATAATGTGTGGTTTGGCAGTTTTCCGGCACCGATACACTGAGAGGCGTACAACCGCAAGCGTCCCACCCCACGTATACACCGTACTCAAGATGATACGCCAGTTGCGCAGATCTTAACTGTCCTAAGACTGTCCTGGCTTCGGCAGTCCGGCCTTTCTCTACCATCTTGGTATATTGCGTAAAGCCCAGCGTCGCCAAAATACCGAGGATAACAATGACCACGATTAGCTCTAACAGCGTAAATCCGGACCTGCGCTCGAACATCACACCTGTTCTCGGTTAAACATTACCATATGTCAAACGTAAATTATTTTTGAATTCAAAAATAGCATCAATAATTTGTTGTAAAAGTGCCGTTGGGATATAAGTATATGTAATATTGGCTAGGGCCTCCTGGCTGCTTGCCGGTTGCACCAGTGCATCTTTCTGCTTGAACCGATCCGTCAGACCAAACACAGCGATAATAAAAATAATGCGTGGTTTGAGAACAATCTGTCGGTGCCGCTACATTGAGATTGTTACAACCGGTAGAAACATATGCGCCATTCTCCATATAATATGCAAGCTGAGCAGTTCTTAGCTGTCCTAAGACTGCTTTAGCTTCAGCGCTGCGGCCCCTCTCTACCACCTTGGTATATTGGGTAAAACCCAGAGTGGCAAGGATGCCCAGGATAACGATAACGACGATTAATTCTAACAGCGTGAAGCCAGATTTTGCTCTAAAGCGTTTAAGCGTAACAGGCCTCCCGATCTATATCTTCAGCTTCTCCCTGATAATCTGGGCTCTTTTCATATCCCTTTCCTGCGCGGAAAGCTTCTTCTGCATGATCTTCTGCAGGTGCGCCGGCTGGGTAACGATAAAAAGCTCATTAATGATGCGCCGGTCAATATCTTTGATCATCCCTAAGTCGCTGCCCAATCTGACCATGGATAATAATTCTACGGTCTCCTGGCTGTTTATGATGCGGGCGTTCTTTAATATCCCTAAGCTACGGTTGACCCTGTCTTCAAGTACCGCGCCGTTACGGCCAAGCAAAGCTACCCGGGCCTGGTTCTCCTGTTCTATTATCTGGCGGATAAGGCCGTTTATATTCTCAATGATTTCTTCCTCACTCTGGCCCAGAGATACCTGGTTGGATATCTGGAAAAAGTTTCCGCTGGCCTGGGTCCCCTCGCCGTATAGTCCGCGCGTGGTAAAACTAAGCTTGGATATGGCTGCCAGCACCCGGTCGATCTGGCGCGTCATTACCAAGGCAGGCAAATGCAGCATTACCGAACCGCGCATGCCTGTGCCGGTATTGGTGGGACAGGCGGTCAGGTAACCCCAGTCCGCCAGGAACGCGAAAGGCAGCTCTTTGGCCAGGCAGTCATCTATTTTGTTTATTATGTTCCAGGCCTCATAGATATTAAAACCCGACTGCATTACCTGTACGCGCAGGTGGTCTTCTTCATTGACCATGATGGATATTACTTCTTCGGTATCAATGATCACTGCTTTGTGGTCTGTCTTCTGTGCGTGTTCGCGCGACATAAGGTGGCGCTCCACCAGAAACTGCTTATCCAAAAGCTCCAGGTCCGAAAGCCTGAAATTAGTAGTGCTCTTTAGATAATCGCATTTGGAGGTTGCATCCGCAATCAACCGCAGGATCTCTTCGCCTTCTTTCTGATCTGCCCAGTGGGGAAACGCGAATTTTTCAAGGTTACGCGCCAGGCGTATACGGCTGGAGATGACAATGTCTGAATTCGGGCCGGTCCCTCTTAACCATTCGCTGGTATGATTCAGGAGGTCATCAAGTTTCATTTTTGTTTTCCTTTTCGGTATTATTATCCTGCTGTTTCTTCTCAGCCTCCCTAATCTGGTCACGCAGCCTGGCTGCTTCCTCAAATGCCTCTTCTTCAATCGCCTTCTGTAGCTTGCTGCGCAGCTCCTCCAGCAGGTCAATTTTCTTCTTGGCGACCCCGGTTTTTGTTTTAAGCGGGGACTTGCCAAAATGCTGTGAAGAACCGTGGATTCTTTTTAATAACGGCGCCAGGTACTTTTTAAAAGTGACGTAACATTCTCCACACCCCAGGCGGCCGATCTTTTTAAAATCCGCATAGGTCAGCTTACAGTTAGGGCATTTAAGGCCTACGGCTTCTTTTTCCGCTTCCGGTTTTTCAAAATCTGCAAGTCCCGCCAACAGGTCGCTTAAACCGAATTGGTTTTCCATCTGCGCGCTTTTTTCGCGGGCGCAGGCCTCGCAAAGATGCAATTCATTCATCTGGTCGTCGATGATCTCCGTAAGATGGACCGTAGCCTGATTTTTACCGCAGATATCGCAGAGCATCCAAATCTCCTCTTTTGCAAATCCGGCTCCCAAGCCCGCAAGGCAGGCGGCCTTTGAGCCGGTTTTTAATACCTGGTGCCTTCTTTTTTAGTCAATTCGTGGAATCTCTTCATCAGTTTCAGCGTAAGCCTGCCGGGTTTACCTGTCCCGATTAAACGTCCGTCAACCTTGACCACAGGGATGATTTCGGCGGCAGTGCCGGTCAGGAAACATTCGTCGGCGATATACAATTCATGCCGCGTAAACACGTGTTCATGCTTGACTATCCCCATCCTCCCGGCGATACCCAGCACCGTCTCGCGGGTAACCCCGCTAAGGGCGCCCATGCACTCCGGAGGCGTATAGAGCTCGCCTTTCTTGACGATGAAGATATTGTCCCCGGTGCACTCGGCAACATAACCCTGGTCGTTCAGCATAAGGGCCTCTTCATAGCCGGAATTCGTAGCCTCTATCTTAGCCATGATATTGTTCAGATAATTCAGTGACTTGATCTGGGGGTTCAGCGCCTCGTGGGCATTGCGGGTGGTGGAAACGGTGATGATATTCATGCCTTCCCGGTAAAGTTTAGGCGGATAAAGCGCTATCTTATCGGCGATTATGATCACCGTTTCGTTGCCTATACACTTCCTGGGGTCAAGGCCCAGATCCCCTGCGCCGCGCGTGACGATAACGCGCAAATAAGCATCCCGCAGGTTGTTCTCTTTCAGAGTCCTGATTATCTGCCGGATAAATTCCTCTTTAGGCAGGGGTATTTTAAGCATGATGCTGTGCGCGGACTCATAGAGCCGGTCAATGTGTTCTTTTAATTTAAAGACCAGACGGTCATACACCCGGATCCCTTCAAAAACACCGTCGCCGTATAAAAGCCCATGATCAAAAACCGATATCTTTGCGTCTCTTTTCTCATAGAATTTTCCATTGATATAAATTTTCATAGTATAACCCCCGTTTTTTAATTTGCTAAAATCCCGTCCCTTAAACTATACGCGATATCGGCGAAAGAGCATAATTCGGTATTGTGAGTAACCAGGACCACGCTCATATGCGTATCCTGGTTTATCTTCTTGATCAGGGATATTATCTCTTTGCCGGTTTTGGAATCAAGGTTGCCTGTCGGCTCATCGCACAAAAGTAAACTCGGCTTATTTATCAGTGCCCGGGCAATCGCCACTCTCTGTTTTTCTCCTCCTGAAAGCTGCGCTGGAAAATAAGAAATCCTCTGGCCCAGGCCCAGCCGGTCCAGAAGCCCGGCGGCATCCCCTTTAACATCCTTGAGCTTGCTCTTCGGGTCCTGATTTATCAACGCCGGCATAACCACATTTTCCAGTACCGTGAATTCGGGCAATAAATGGTAAAATTGAAAAACAAATCCGATCTTTTCATTCCTTATCCTGCAAAGCTCAGCGTCATTTAAACCGTGGATATTGCGGCCTTCAAAAATAACTTCTCCGCGGCTGGGGCTGTCCAACCCGCCTAAAATATGTAAAAGCGTGGATTTTCCCGCTCCCGATGGCCCGGATACGGCGGCAAAATTTCCTTTTTCTATCTTTAGGTCTACGCCCTTTAACACATGGACATCTTTGCCGCCGTTACGATAGACCTTATGTATATTCCTTGCCTCTAACAATTTAATTCCTATTCGTATCTGAGCGCCTCAACCGGATTGAGCCGGGCAGCCTTGGCTGCAGGATAAACCGTTGAGACCAAAGTTATGGTAAAGGCTGCCAGAACTATAAAAGCTATATCTGTCCAGACAACCGATACGGGCAGCCTGTCCAGGTAGTATATATCCTGAGGCAACTTTATGAATTGATAGCGTTTAAGCAAACCGCAAAGGATGAGGCCGAAGAGTGTCCCCAGGATAATCCCTAAGCTCCCGATCAGGATCCCCTGGTAAGTAAAAATTTTTCTCACCTCTGCGGAAGACATGCCGATTGCCTTTAAGATACCGATGTCCTTGGTTTTTTCCACCACCATTACTACAAGGCTGCTTATTATATTGAAAGACGCAACCAGGACAATGAGCGCAAGGATTATAAACATAGTCAGTTTTTCCAGCTTTAAAGCGGCAAAGAAATTCTGGTTTGCCTCTGTCCAGGTCTTCAAATTGTAATCAAAGCCTAAAGTTTTACCGAGCTCGTTTCTTACCTTGTCTGCCGAATAAAGGTCATCCAGCTTAACGGCGATGGCGCTGAATTTACCGTTCAGGCCGAGTATGCCCTGCGCTGTCTTTATGTTGGTGAATATCAGGTTCAGGTCATACTCATACATACCGGAGTTAAATATGCCGGTTACTTTCAGATTATTCTTTTGGCCTTTTGCCGAATAAACCGAAATGCTGGCCCCCGGCCACAGCCCCAAATAAGCAGCCAGCTCCTTGCCGATTATAACCGAATCATCTGCCAGCTCATCCAGCTTACCCTGGATCAGGTATTTACTAATGCTGGTCACCCCGGATTCAACATCCGGCTCTATGCCTTTTAAGCTTACGGCAATATAGCGGTCCTCTTCTTTTACCAATACCTGGCCCTGCACATAAGGGCTTATTCCCCTGACATGCGGGTTGGATGCGATCTGGCCTGCTATCTGCGGATATTTATCAGCCGCAATACCCTCATAGGCGGTTACGGTGATATGCGAGTAATTGCCTATTATCTTATCGCGCAGGTCCTTGTCAAAACCGGTCATCACGGCGATGACGACGATCAGGGTCATTACGCCGATGGCCACGCCCGCGATCGAGATCAGGTTAATGAGGGAGACAAACTTCTCTCTTCTCTTCGCGGCCAGGTAGCGCCAGCTTATGAATAATTCCGGTTTCATAATCTATCTCTCGGGCCTCAGCAGCGGGAATAGAATCACATCACGTATCGAGGCCTGGTCCGTAAAAAGCATCACCAGCCTGTCTATGCCTATACCTAGGCCGCCGGCAGGAGGCATGCCGTGCTCAAGAGCAAGAACATAATCCTGGTCAACCGCTTTCTTTTCCTCCTTATCTAGTTCCTTGACCTCTTCTTCAAAGCGCCTTTTCTGTTCTGCGGGGTCATTTAGTTCCGAATAGGCATTACCTATCTCAAGGCCGGCCACGTATAGCTCAAACCTCTCCGATACGAGGGGGTTATCTTTTTTGGTCTTGGCCAGAGGGCAGAGGCTGGTAAAATAATCCGTGACAAAAGTCGGGTTTAAGCTCATCCCTTCCTCCAAAGTCTCTTCTATAACCTTGGCTACCTGCGAGCGGGAAAGCTTATTCTTATCTTTGGCAAACCCTTTGGCCTGCAATTTTTTAAGCATGCCTTGCGGGTCATCTTCAGGTGAAATATCAAATTTCTCCTTGACCAAATCCGTGAAAGATCGCCTGGACCAGGGGGGCGTCAGGTCTATTTCTTTACCCTGATAGATGAATTTCGTATCTCCGATAACCTCTTTTGCTATTTTACAAAGCATATCTTCGCAAAGCTGCATCATATCCTGATAATCCGCGTAAGCCCAGTAAACTTCCAGCATAGTAAATTCCGGATTGTGCCTGGTGGAAACTCCTTCATTGCGGAAACTGCGGTTTATTTCATAAACCCTGTCCAGCCCCGCCACAAGGAGCCGCTTTAGATAGAGCTCCGGGGCAATCCTTAAAAAAAGCTCGCGGTCATATTCGTTATGGTGAGTCTTAAAAGGACGGCCTGCTGCGCCTCCGGGGATATCGTGCATCATTGGCGTTTCTACTTCCTGGAAAGAACGCTCATCCAGGAAACTGCGCATGGCCTTTATGATCTGCGAACGCACCTTAAACACCTTGCTTACTTCTTCATTGGCAATAAGGTCAAGGTAACGCTGGCGGTATCTAAGCTCCACGTCTTTTAAACCGTGCCATTTCTCGGGAAGCGGACGCATGGCTTTGGCTAAAACCGCTATATCCTCAACCTTTACCGTATCTTCGCCGGTATGCGTCTTGAATAATTCTCCTTTTACGGCAATAATATCCGCGATATCTATATATTCAAGCAGCCCGAATTTATCCTTATCCAGGAAATCCGCTTTAAGATAAAGCTGGATCCTGGCCGTAGAATCCCTTAAATCCAGAAATGATACTTTACCGTGCGAACGCTTGGCCATGATCCTGCCGCTTAAGCTTACCTTTTTTCCTTCTTGAAAATCGGACCTTGCTTTACCTATATCGATACGTTCCGGAAAAGGCCTGCCGTACAAAAATACGCCTTTAGCCTTCAAGGCCTCTGCTTTCGCAATCCTCTGTTCTATAATCTCGTTTAATTCCATAGTTTTTTAATTATATCTTATAAACACCGTACTGTCAATTAAGAAAACCTCCGGAAATTCCGACAAAAAACCCGCCTTAATACTAAGAGCGGGTTCTTATGATACTGGGTCTGGCTTTGTAACTTGTTATCCTGCAATATATTTCAAGGGCAGGCTTTGAATCAGGGTTAAGCCTTATATTCCGAAAGCTGCTTTATACGTTTAAGCATATTCGGATGGGTGCTGAGGATCTCCATAAGCCTGTCTGAGAAACCCAGGCGTATTTTTTTATTCCGCAACGCTGTCAGCTCATAAGCGTCAATCGTGCCGCTTTTATCCATGTCAAGCTGTGATAATTCGCGTATCTCATTGAGCGCCCGGGAAGGGTCGTTGACAAAAAATGCCTTTAGCCC